>DATFWK010000191.1:0-11942 GCA_035259345.1 Miltoncostaeaceae bacterium
GCCCGCCGAGACGCCCTCCTGGGACACGGTCGAGGACTGGGGCGCCACCGCGGACGAGACGTGGCACGTCACCGAGCCGGCAGACGAGCAGGCCGAGGCTGCCGAGCCCGCCCACGACGCCGGCGAGGAGCCTGCGGAGCACGAGGCGCTCGTGGCCGAGCACGAGATGTTCGTGGCCCAGCCGGAGGAGCTCGTCGCCGAGCCCGAGGCGTTCGCGGTCGAGCCGGTGCCCGCCGTCGAGACCCATGAGGATGAGATCTTCGCTCCCGAGCCCGAGACGCTCGAGCCCGTTGCCCTCCAGCCTGAGGCCTTCGAGCCGGAGGCCGCCCCGGCGGCCGAGGTCGTCGAGCCCGAGCCGGCCGCCGCGGACGCGCCCGTCGCCTGGGGGCCGCCGGACCTCAACGCCGCGACGTGGCACGAGCCGGGCACAGAGCCCGCCGAGCCGGCCTGGCCTGAGGTGCAGCCGGCGACCCCGGCGCCCGGCCCCGAGCCCGTCGTGAGCGACATGACCGACTGGAAGCCCATGGTCGAGCCGGAGCCCGTCGCCGAGGTCGAGCCCGAGCCGGTCGCCGAGGTCGTCGAGCCGGAGTTCGTCCCCGAGCCGGTGGCGTTCGAGCCTGAGCCGGAGCCCGTCGCTGCTTTCGAGCCCGAGTTCATCCCCGAGCCGGTCGCCGAGGTCGTCGAGCCGGAGTTCGTCCCGGAGCCGGTCGCCGAGGTCTCCGAGCCCGAGCCGGTGGCCGAGGTGGTCGAGCCGGAGCCGGTGTTCGAGCAGCCCGCCCCGGACCCGGCGGCCCGCTGGGCCGCGCTCCCGGTGGCCGGCGCCGCGTCGCGCCCGGACCCGATCGCAAGCTGGGCGCGCCTCCAGCCCGGCACGCGGATCGTGCGCGAGCACGTGCCCGCCGAGGTCGCACCGGTGGCCCCGACTGCCCGTGTCGAGGACATCCCGGCCCCGCCGGCCGCCGCCTGGTGGGACGTGCCGGTGCCGGACACCGACCCGCGCCGGGGCCGCTTCGCCCTCGGCGGCTACGCCGTCGAGGCGGGGCACGTCGTCGTCAGCGGCGTCTCCTTCCGGCCGGGCCTCGAGGACGGTCCGGTCCACTGGGTGGTCGGGCCGGTGGTCGGCGCGGTCGCCCCGGGCACCCTGGTGCTCGAGGTGGACGGGGCGCTGAACTGCCTGCCCCACGACCTCGCTGTGCTGACCGACGCCGGGTTCGAGCCGACGCCGGAGGGCTTCAGCCTCCAGCTCCGCGCCGCCGCCCCGGGCCCGTTCGCGGCCAGCGGCACCTACACGATCCGCTAGCGGATCCGAAGTCCTGACGGGGCGTTCGCCGCAAGGTGCGGCGGGCGCCCCGTCGCGCGTCCGGGGGCGGGCCTGGCAGTCCGCCCGCCTTGGTACCGTGACCCCCGTGGCCCGCGGCGAGCGCCGGCAGAACCTTGCGCGGCTCCGCGAGATCGGGGAGGTCGCTGCGCGCCACGGCTTCGGCTACCTCGTCCATCGCGGCCGCCGGCAGGAGGACGAGCTCGAGGACTCGCCGCTCACCCGCGGCCGGCGCCTGCGGGAGACGCTCGACGAGCTGGGGCCGACGTTCGTCAAGTTCGGCCAGCTGCTCTCGACCCGCCCGGACGTCGTCCCGCCCGACGTCATCCGCGAGCTGCGCACCCTCCAGGACGCGGCCTCGCCCTTCGACGCGAGCATCGCCAGGGCGGTCATCGAGCGCGAGCTCGGGCTGACCGTCGAGCAGGTGTTCGAGTACTTCGACGATGTGCCCGTGGCCTCGGCGTCCATCGGCCAGGTCCATCGCGCGCGGCTGCCTGAGGGGCGGGAGGTGGTGGTCAAGGTCCAGCGGCCGGACGCCGAGGAGAAGATCCGCTCCGACATCCAGCTGCTCTACCAGATCGCGCGGATCCTGAAGGAGCGCGTGCGCCGGCTTCAGTTCATCGACACGGTCGGATTGGTGGACGAGTTCGCGCGCACGGTGCGCCGGGAGCTGGACTACCGCATCGAGGCCCGAAACGCCGAGGTGGCCCGGAGGTGCTTCACGGCCGACGAGACGGTCGTCGTGCCCGAGATCTACTGGCGCTACACGACCAGCAGCGTGCTCACGATGGACCGGCTGGAGGCGCCGACGCTCGCCCACGTGCCGCTCGAGATCTACGACCTCGACGAGCGGCGGACGCTCGCCCAGCGCGTCGCCGAGACCTGGATGAAGATGATCTTCGTCTACGGCTTCTTCCACGCGGACCCGCACCCGGCGAACATCATGGTGTTCGAGCCGAACCGGATCGGCCTGATCGACTTCGGCATGGTCGGCCAGCTCACCAACCGCGACCGGCAGGTCGCGGTCCAGCTGTTCGTCGACATCGTCGAGCAGGACACCGACCGCGTGCCACGCCGGCTGCGGGAGCTCGGCGTGCGCTACCCGAAGAACCTGGAGGAGGAGTTCCGCGACCAGCTCGAGGTGATCTTCCAGCGCTACTACGGCGCCGCCATGGGGGAGATCGACGGGCGCGAGCTCGTGCGCGACATCTTCCAGACGATCTACCGGCTGCAGATCGAGCTGCCCACGCGCTGGGTGCTGCTCGACAAGGCGCTCGCCACGCTGGCCGGCGTCGGGCTCGAGGTCTCGCCGGAGTACAACGTCTTCGACACCGCCCGGCCGTACGCGCGCCGGATGATGCTCTCGCGCTACCGCCCGGACCTGCTGGTGAACCGTGCCCAGGCCGAGGGCTCGCGCTACCTCGAGACCTTCCTCCAGTACCCGTACCAGATCTCCTCCCTGCTCGAGTCGCTCCGCGACGGCGAGGTCAAGATCACGGTCAACCAGGAGGGCTTCATCGAAGAGGCGGAGCGGGCGCTCGGCGGCGCGAACCGCATCGTGCTCGCGCTCCTGGCCTCGTTCGTCTTCCTGGGCTCGGCCCTTCTCGGGAGCTTCGTCCACGCCGGGCCGCACCTGCTCGGCGTCGCCGTCATCTCGCTGCCGGGCATCATCGGCGGGCTGGTCGTCGCCGCGATCGTCGTGCTCGCCATCATCCGGTCAGGACGCCTGTGAGCTGGCGGGCGGAGCGGGTGCGGCTCGCGGACGTGGCCCGCATCGAGGAGGCGCTGGGCTGCCCTGAGCCGCTCGCGTGGGCGCTCGTGCGGCGGGGCCTGGCGGACCCGGCCGAGGCCCGGGCGTTCCTCGACTCCGACGGCCCCCTCGATCCGCCGGAGGCGATCCCCGGCATCGCGGAGGCGGCCGACCGCGTGGTGCGGGCGGTCGAGCGGGGCGAGCCGATCGTCGTCCACGGCGACTACGACTGCGACGGCATCACCGCGACGGCGATCCTGGTCCGGGCGCTGGAGGGGCGAGGCGCGCGCGCGCGCCCGTTCCTGCCAAGCCGGTTCACCGACGGCTACGGCGTGGCCGAGTCGACGGTCGAGCGGCTCGCCGAGGAGGGCTGCCGCCTCCTGGTCTGCGTGGACTGCGGCACCACGGCCGTGGGCCCGCTGACGCGGGCGCGCGAGCTGGGCATGGACGCCATCGTCTGCGACCACCACCTCGCCGGCGGCGTGCGCCCGCCCGCGATCCTGGCGAACCCGGCGCTGGGCCGCGGCACGGAGGTCCTGCCCGCCGCGGCGGGCGTCGCCTTCAAGCTGGTCCAGGCCGTTGCGGCCCGCATGGACGGCGACCGCCTCGCGCCGGCGCCCGAGGAGGCGCTCGACCTCGTGGCGCTCGCGACGGTGGCCGACGCGGTGCCGCTCCTCGGCGAGAACCGGCGGCTGGTGGCCCGCGGGCTGGCAGCGCTTCGCCGCGAGCCGCGGCCGGGCATCGCCGCCCTCTGCCGGGCAGCGGGAATCTCCCCGCGGGCGGCCGACGCGCGCACGCTCGGGTGGCAGATCGCCCCGGCGATCAACGCCGCGGGGCGCATGTCGCACCCCGAGCGGGCCCTCGAGCTCCTGCTTGCCGAGCCCGGCCCGGCCGCGGACGCGCTCGCGGAGGAGCTGTGGGCGCTCAACCTGGAGCGCAGGGAGGTCGAGCAGCGCGTCACCGCCGAGGCGATCGCGCTGATCGAGGCGTTCCCCGAGGAGGACCGGCAGGCGGACGCCCTCGTCGCCGCCGGGTCCGGCTGGCACGAGGGGGTCGTCGGCATCGTGGCGTCGCGGCTGGTCGAGCGGTTCGGCCGCCCCGCCATCGTCATCACGGACCTGGGCGACCGGGCGAAGGGCTCCGGGCGGAGCCTGCCGGGGGTCGATCTCCACGGGCTCGTCGGCGGCGCCGCCGGGACGCTCCGCCGCTGGGGCGGCCACGCGGGGGCGGTGGGCCTCGAGCTCGCGCCGGCCGACATCGGACGCTTCCGCCGCGAGCTGGCGCTCGCCGCCGTCGGGGCCCGTGCATCCATCGCACGCGCCCGCGTGCGGCGGGTGGACGCGATCGCGGGCGTCCACGACCTCGACCTGCGTACGGCCGAGGCCCTCGAGGCGATGGCCCCCTTCGGCGCCGGCAACCCCGAGGTGCGGCTGCTGATCCCGGCGGCCGCCGTCGCCGGTGCCGGCACCGCCGGCACGGACGGGCGGCATCTCACGCTGCGCCTGCGCGGCGGCGGGGCGCACGCGCGCGCGGTCGGCTTCGGGATGGGGGAGCGCGTGGAGGCCATCGACGCCGAGCGCCGCCACGACGCGATCGTCCAGCTCGGGGTCGACCGCTGGCAGGAACTCGTGGGCCCAAAGGTCGTGCTGGAGGCCTTGGAGCCAGTGGAGCCTGCACGCCGGCCGCTGCCGGGCATGTGCGCGCAGGCCTGCGACATCGCCTGCCCGAGCCGCGCCGGCTCCGGGGAGCTGCGGGCGCTCGTGGCCGCGTCGGAGCGCCCGCCCGCCGCGCCGGAGCCAGACCCCCCGCCGGCGCTCAGGGACCGCCGCGGGCGGGGCGCCGCCGTCGCGGCCGTCGCCGCGCTGGCCGGGGCGGACGGGGGCGTGGTGGCGGTGGTCGGCGACGTCGCCCGCCGGCGGGCGGCGCTCGAGGAGGCCCTCGAGCCGGCCCGGCTGGGCGCCGAGCGGGCCGTGATCGGCGGCTCCCGCTGCGAGCTGGGCGCGCTGGCCGCCCGGATGGCCGGGGCGCCGGGCGCCCCCGTCGTGGCGATGGTCGAGTACGAGCGGCTGCCGGACCTGGAGCTGCCGCCGGACGCGCACGTCGTCCTGCTCGACCCGCCCTGGGACGCCGGCGCCCTGGCATGGGCCGTGGCCCGCGCCTCGGGGCGGACGCTCCACCCGGTCTACGGCGACGACGAGATCGCCCTGGCCGAGCGCCTCGCCGAGGAGCGCTGGGACCTGCGGCCGGCGGCCGCGGCCGTCTGGACGGCGCTCCGCGACGGCCGCCCGCGCGCGTGGGGCCCGGCGCTCGAGGCGGAGCTCCTCGGCGACGGGCCGGCCATCCGGCCGCCCGCGGCGGTCGCCCGGGCCCTCGCCGCGCTCGCCGAGGTCGGCCTCGTGAGGGTCGACGACCAGGGGCTCCAGGCCCTCCCCGAGGCCGGCCGGCGCGACCTCGACGCGGCCCCGGCGGCGCGCGCCGCCGCCGAGCGGCTGCGCGAGGTGCGCGGGTTCCTGGCCCATGCGCTCACGCTCGACCTCCGGGTGCCCGCGGTACCCTTAGAAGATGGCCAACCAGCCGCTCGTTGATCTCGAAGCGCCCGTCGGGCCGCTCGACGAGCTGCTCCTGGAGGTCGCCGCCCACCACCCGGACGCCGACAAGGACGCGATCCGGCGCGCCTACGCCTTCGCCGAGGAGCGCCATCAGGGACAGCAGCGCCGGTCCGGCGAGCCCTTCATCACCCATCCGCTCGGCGTCGCGCGCGTCTGCGCGTCGCTCGGCATGGACGGCCCGTCGATCGTCGCCGCGCTGCTCCACGACACGGTCGAGGACACGGGGGCGACGGTCGCCGAGATCGAGGCGGCGTTCGGGTCCGAGGTCGCGACGCTCGTCGACGGGGTCACCAAGCTCACCAAGATCCACTTCGAGAGCCGGGCCGAGCACCAGGCGGAGAACTACCGCAAGCTCATCGTCTCGATGGCGAGCGACATCCGCGTGCTCGTGGTCAAGCTCTGCGACCGGCTCCACAACATGCGCACGCTCAGCTACATGGGCAAGGCCAAGCGCATCCAGAAGGCCCGGGAGACGCTCGAGATCTACGCGCCATTGGCCCACCGGCTCGGCATCCACGCGATGAAGTCGGAGCTCGAGGACCTGTCGTTCTCGGCGCTCCACCCGCGCCGCTACGCGGAGATCGAGCAGCTGGTCAACCAGCGCCGCGCCGACCGCGAGGCGTTCGTCGCCGAGGCCGGCGACTTCCTCGACCGGGAGCTTCGCGCCGTGGGCATCGAGCCGGTCGAGATCGTCGGCCGGGCGAAGCACATCTACTCGATCTACGAGAAGATGACCCACCACGGCAAGGAGTTCAACGAGATCTACGACCTCACCGCGCTGCGGGTGATCGTGGACTCGGTGAAGGACTGCTACGGCGCCGTCGGCATCATCCACTCCCTGTGGCGCCCGATCCCCGGGCGCTTCAAGGACTACATCGCGATGCCGAAGCTCAACATGTACCAGTCGCTGCACACGACGGTGATCGGGAGCCAGGGCAACCCGCTCGAGATCCAGATCAGGACCGTCGAGATGCACCGCACGGCCGAGCTGGGCGTCGCCGCGCACTGGGTCTACAAGAGCAAGGAGGGGGCGAAGAAGCTCGAGGGCGAGCGGCTGGCCTGGCTCTCGCGCATGATGGACTGGCAGCGCGAGACGAAGGACCCGGGCGAGTTCCTCGACACGCTGCGAAACGACCTCAACCAGCCGGACGAGGTCTACGTCTTCACGCCCAAGGGCGAGGTCCGCAACCTCCCGGCCGGCGCGACGCCGATCGACTTCGCCTACGACGTCCACACGGACGTCGGCCACCGCTGCGTGGGCGCGCGGGTGAACGGGCGCATCGTGCCGCTCACCTACCGGCTGCGCTCGGGCGACTTCGTCGAGATCCTCACCAGCAAGGCGCCGCGGGGCCCCTCGCGCGACTGGCTGGGCCTCGTCACCACCAGCAAGGCCCGCTCGAAGATCCGAGCGTTCTTCCGGCGCGAGCAGCGGGAGGACGCCGAGCACCACGGACGCGAGCTGCTGCAGGAGCACCTGCGGAAGGCGGGTCTGCCGAGCCAGAAGGTCGCCGGATCGCCGCTCCTGCTCGAGGTCATCCAGGACATGGGCTTCCGCAAGGCGGAGGACTTCTACATCTCCATCGGCTCCGGCCGCACCTCCGTGCAGACGGCGGTCAACAAGGTCATGGCGCGGCTCAAGGCCGGCCAGGCGGTGGCGGACGAGCCGTCGGCCGGGATGGAGAAGAAGCGCCTGCGCTCCCGCAGCATCCAGCCATCGGGCGAGCTCGGGATCAGCGTCGAGGGCGTCGCCGACGTCCTCGTGCGCATGGCCAGCTGCTGCAAGCCGGTGCCGGGCGACGACATCGTCGGCTACATCTCGCTGGGGCGGGGCATCACGGTCCACCGCGAGGACTGCCCCAACGCGCGGGCCCTCTCGCGCAACCCCGAGCGCTTCACGCCGGTGTCCTGGAGCGGCGCCGCCCACCGCTCGTTCCGCGTCGAGCTGGCCGTGGACGGGTGGGACCGACCGCGCATGCTGGAGGACTTGTCGCGGACCATCTCGGAGTCCGGGGCCAACATCGCGACGGCCCTCTGCACCGTGGACGACCAGATGGCGCGGACGCGCTTCACGGTCGAGCTGGGCGACGTGGACGCGCTGCGGGGCCTGATCGCTGCGCTTCGCAACGTGGACGGCGTCTTCGACGCCTACCGCGTCACGCCGGGGCGCTGAGAAAGGCGCGGCGGGAGATGAGCGGTTCCGACCGGGTCCGGTGGTACCCTGGCGGCCGCCCGTGAAGTGGATCGACCTCCTGACCCCGTCCGCCGCGGCCCTCGCCCTGCTGGTCGTGCTGGCGCTGCTGGTCCAGTCGATCCGGCAGTGGCGCACGGTCAAGCGCCTGGAGGGGCGGCTCGAGGAGCGTGAGGGCGCGGCGGCCCGGGTCTCGCTGACCCGCATCCAGGAGCTGCAGTCGCGCCCGCACACGTCGTTCCGCCGCTCGCTCGCGGTCCGGCCATCGCCTCGGCGGACGGGCGCGTGGATCGGGGCGCTGGTCGTGGTCGCGCTGCTCGCCGGCGGCGCCTGGTACCTGTTCGTACGGGACGACGGGTCCGCGGCGACCAGCTCGTCGCGCCCGCGCGCCGCCACGCGCACGCCGGCGGCTCGGCTCGCGGCGGCGCAGGCGACGTCGGTCGTGCCGGCGAACCCGAAGCCGCTCCCGCTGTCGCGGGCCGCGTACACGGTGCTCGTGCTGAACGGCAGCGGGGTCCCGGGTGCCGCGCGGACTGTGGTCGTGCCGCTCGTGCAGGACGCCGGGTACTCCCCCGCACAGCCGGAGAACGCGAGCTCCCAGAACGAGAAGACCTCCTTCGTGCTCTACCTGCGCAACCGGCCGGACGGCCGCCTGATCGCTGAGAACGTCGCGAAGGACCTCGGGATCAAGCGCATCTTCCCGAACGACGGCTACCCGGACAGCCAGGTCGGCGACGCCGACGCCATCGTCGTGGTGGGCCGGGACCTGGCCGCGGGGCGCACGCCTTAACACAGGCCGAGGGTCCCGCTCGCAGCGGGAATCGCGCATCGTGCGCGACACGAGACGCGAAATCCTCCGTGGCCTCCCACCCGCCTGCCGTGTATTCTCTCGACTCCCCGAATTCGTGCGGAAGCGCACGAGAGGAGTTACCGCCATGGAGGTCTTTCGAGGCGGAGCGGCCGAGGCCGAAGGCCAGGCCCACCGGTTGCGCCTTGCGCCGAGCAGGATCTACGCATGCAGGTTCTGCCGCGAGGCCGTGAAGGTGACCAGCACCCGGTACCTGCCCGAGGAGTGCCCGGCCTGCCGGGCGTCGACCTGGGAGGAGGACGGGCGCTGCGCGAACTGGGCGTCGTGCGACGCGGTGCGCCGTCCGGGGGTACGCGGCCGCGCCCACTGCCACGCCTGCGGCTACACGATCTGGAGCGTCGTCGGGACGCGCGTCGGGTCGTCAGGGTCGGGGCGGGTCAGCACGGGCGCCTGACCCTCTCGGCGGCGGCCCGTGACCGCCGCCGCCCGGCGTCCTGAGCGTCAGCACGTCACCGGGGACCAAGCGCCCGCGCCACTTCGCCGGCAGCGCCCGCTCGTTGAGGAGCGTCGCGCCCGGCGCCCCGTCCTCGCCGCCCTCGAGGCCCCGCGGGCCACGCCGCCGGCGCTCGGCGATCACCGACGCCTCGCACTCGACCAGGGCCCGGACCTGGCGCTCGACCCCGTCACCGCCGCGATGGCGGCCGGCGCCGCCGGTGCCGCGGCGCACCCGGTAGGCCTCGACCCGCAGCGGATAGGCGGTCTCGAGGGCCTCGACCGGCGTGTTCAGCGTGTTGCTCATCGCGACGTGCACCGCGCTGGGGCCGTCCGCGCCGGGTGAGGCGCCCTGGCCGCCGCCCAGGGTCTCGTAGTAGCTGAAGCCCGGCCCGCCGATCACGAGGGTGTTCATGGTGCCCTGGCCCTGGGCCGGCACCGGGATCGCGCCGGCGAGGGCGGCGAACACCGCGTCGACGATCCGGCTGGAGGTCTCGACGTTGCCGCCGGCCACGGCCGACGGCGCGCGCGCATTCACCAGGGACCCGGGCTCGGCCACGACCTCGACCGGCGCGAAGGCCCCCGCCGAGGCCGGGATGTCCGGGTCGGTCACCGCCCGCACGACGAAGTAGACCGCCGAGCGGGTGACCGCGATCGGGCAGTTGAGGTTGCCCGGGCCGGCCGGGTCGGTGCCGTTGAAGTCCACGCGCATGCCGTCGCCGTCGATCTCGACGACGACGCGGATGAAGAGAGCCTCGTCGGTCACGCCGTCGCCCTCGACCGCCTCCTCCGCGCCGAAACGCCCGTCTGGCATCGCGGCGATCGCCGCGCGCGTGCGGCGCTCGGCGTACGCGAGCAGGCCGTCGAAGGCCTCGAGCACCAGGGCGCGGCCGTGCCGGGCGGCCACCTCGCCGAGCCGCGCCTCGGCCAGGCGGTGCGCCGCCAGCTGCGCGCGCAGGTCGCCCTCGCGCTCGTCCGGCGTGCGCGTGTTCGCCAGCAGCAGGGCGAGCACGTCCGGCTGCGGCTGCCCGCCGGCCGCCAGCCGCACCGGCGGGATCACCAGGCCCTCCTGCACCAGCTCACGCGACCCGGCCGGCATGCTTCCCGGCGCCATCCCGCCCACGTCGGCGTGGTGGGCGCGCGAGACGGCGTAGGCGGCCACCCGGCCCCCGAGGGCGACGGGGGAGACGAGCGTGATGTCCGGCAGGTGCGTGCCGCCGCGGTACGGGTCGTTCAGCGCCCAGACCTCGCCGGGCGCGGCGCCCCGCTCGCGCACCGCCGCCACGGCCTCGGGCATGGCCCCGAGGTGCACCGGGATCGACGCGGACTGGATCACCATGCGACCGGCGGCGTCGAAGACCGCCGTGCTGCAGTCGCGCCGCTCCTTGATGTTCGGGCTGTAGGCGCTGCGCACGAGCGCCGCCTCCATCTCCTCCGCGACGGCGCGCAGCGCGTTGCCCATCACCTGCAGGGTGACCGGGTCCATCCCGCGGCCGCTCACCGGCGCTCCATCACGACGCCGCCGTCCGCGCCGGCCTCCGCGCGCCATCCCGGCGCGACCCAGCAGGTGGCGCCGTCCATCGGGACCAGGGCGGGTCCGTCGACCACTCGCGCCGGCGGGCCTCCCGCCAGGTCCGGCTCGGCACCCGGCCGGTGGGCGCCGACCCGCAGCGAGACCACCTCAACCGGACGGCCAGGCGACGCGTCGCCGTAGCGGCGGCGGTGGGCCTCGTGGAAGCGCTCGCCGAGCGCCTCCAGCCGGTCCGGGTCGACCGCCACGGTCAGCGAGTGGCTCTGGCCGGCGTAGCGGCAATCGGCGGCCAGCTCGAGCTCCGCTCCTGGGAGCTCCGTGGCGGCGGCTGTCCGCAAGTCGTCGATCCAGCGGGCCAGGCGGTCCCGCTCGCCCGCCCCGAGCAGCACGCTCTGCACGCGGTCCTGCCGCTCCCCGGCGACCACGAGGCCGAGCGCGGCCAGCATGCCGGCCGCACCGGGCGCGATCACCCGGCGCATGCCGAGCTCCTCGGCGACCTGGCAGGCGTGCAGCGGCCCGGCGCCGCCGAAGGCGACGAGCGCCATGCCGCGGGGGTCGACGCCGCGCTCGACGCTCACGACGCGCAGGGCCCGCACCATCTCGTGAACAGCGACCGCGAGGATGCCCTCCGCGCAGGCGACGGAGTCGAGCCCGACCTCGGCGGCGAGCGCCCCGACAGCCGCCGCGGCGCGCTCGGCGTCGAGCCGGACGGCCCCGCCCAGGGCCTCGTCCAGCGGCAGCCGGCCGAGCACCACGTTGGCGTCGGTCACCGTCGGCTCGGAGCCGCCGAGCCCGTACGCCGCCGGGCCCGGCCGGGCGCCGGCCGAGCGGGGGCCGACCCTGAGCGCGCCGCCCGCGTCCGCCCACGCCACGCTGCCGCCGCCGGCCGAGACCGTGTGCACGTCGAGCATCGGCAGGTGGAGGGGGTGCCCGGCGATCACGGCCTCGGCGGTGCGCGCGGGCTCACCCTCGACCAGCGCGACGTCGCATGAGGTGCCGCCCATGTCGAACGTGAGCACCCGCTCCTCGCCGGCCCGCCGCGCCAGCCACGTCGCGCCGATGACCCCCGCGGCCGGGCCGCTCAACACCGTCCACGCGGCATGGCGCGCGGCGTCGGCGATCGGGATCACGCCACCGTTGGACTGCATGATCGCGGGCGCCGGCAGGCCGGCCGCCTCGGCGCGGCCCCCGAGCCCGTCGAGGTAGCGCCCCAGCACCGGGGTCAGGGACGCGTCGATGCAGGCGG
>DATFWK010000192.1:0-2308 GCA_035259345.1 Miltoncostaeaceae bacterium
ACCTGCGTGCGGGTGCCGGTATACGTCGGCCACTCCGAGGCCGTGGTCCTCGAGACGGCCGAGCCGATCGACCCGGATCGCGCCCGGGAGCTCCTGATGGTCGCGCCGGGCGTCGCGCTCGTCGACGAGCCGGCGGCGAACCGCTATCCGTTGCCGCGGGACGCGGCCGGCCGGGACGAGGTCTTCGTCGGGCGCGTGCGCCGCGACCCCTCGCACCCCCGGGGCCTGGCCATGTGGGTCGTTGCCGACAACCTGCGCAAGGGCGCCGCCACCAACGCCGTGCAGATCGCCGAGTCGCTGGTCACGAACGGGTGGCTCCACCCCGAGACGGCCCGATGAGCCTCGACGACGAGCCGATCAGCTACCTGGTCCTGCAGCGCGGCACGCCCGTGGTGACCACGGACGGGGTCGAGATCGGGACCGTGCTCCGCGTACAGGACAATGTCCGTGAGCACATCTTCGACGGCATCGTCGTGCAGACCGCGCACGGCCGCGTGTTCGTCGACGCCCCGGAGGTGGACCGCATCACGCGGGGGCGCGTCGAGCTCGGAATCGACGCGGAGGCGGCCGCCCGGCTCCCGAAGGCCGCCGACGCCGAGGGCGCCGCGACGCCCACCACCCGCCGCAGGTGGTGGCAGATCGGCTGGTAGGGCCGGAGGGCCTCAGGCCTCGTCGAAGGGCACCGGCCGCCCGTCCACCGAGACCATGCGCCGGTGCGGCACGTCGCCGACGCCGGCCGCGTCCGCGCAGACGGTGCAGACGGGGAAGACCCCCTCGGGCGTCGTGATCTCGGTGACCGCGGTGCCGTGACCCGGGTCCATCCCGCAGAGCCCGCTGAAGGGCCGGTCGAGCGAGACCTGGTGCCCGGCGAGCTCGGATGCCGCCGCGATCGCCGACTCGGCGGCCGCGAGCTCGGGGGCCACCGCCTCGATCTCCTCCGGGGTCGCGGCGCGCGAGAGGCTCGAGTCGATCATGACCTGGCGCTCGACGGCGGCGTCGACCAGCGCACGGGCGGAGGGTGAGAGGCCCCCGCCGCGCGCGAGGGCGGCGGTCCTCGCCCGCAGCGCGTCGAGGCGCACCTGGAGCTGGGTGCGCGCGTCCACCATCCTGACCCGCTCGGCACGCTGGGCGCGGCGGGCGCCCCACGCCGCCGCCCACAGGCCGCCGAGCGCCGCGAGGCCGAGCAGCGCCCCCACCTCCCGGTAGGCGGCCACCGGCGGGCCTGCTCCCTAGACGGGGCGCGGGACGGGGTCCGGCGCGGGCCAGAGCCGGCCGAGCACGCCGGTCATCGCCCGCCGGGTCCGTGCCGGCAGCAGCCCGCCCAGCTCGATCCGCATCAGCGCGACGGCGCCCCGCGAGCGGACCTCCCCGAAGCCGAGCGCCTCGAGCGCCTCACGGTCGAAGAGCGTCTGGTGCGTGGTGGTCGCCTCATCCTCGGAGCGGGTGATCGCGAAGGCCTCCGCCGCGCCGACCCCGCGGCCCTTGAGGTCGGCGAGCGCCTCGAGCACCAGCCGCTCGCAGGTGCCGGCCGGGTCGTCCGGGGCGAGGATCGCGCAGGACAGAAGTGCGGCATTCGGGTCGGGCGGGCCCGCCGGCATGGTGCGCGCGCGGGGGAAGGCCCGTGCGGGCCCGTACTGCAGGAGCCCGAGGAACCGCTCGCCGTCGTACATCGCCCGGCCATAGGAGCCGACGCCGCGCTCCATCCGGCGGTTCCAGTCGCGGCGGCGCGGCCCGTCGCTGGTGTCGGCGAGGGTCTGCCAGAAGACGCAGCTCGCGCAGCACGTCGGGATGCGGGATGTCAGCGCATCCGTCAGCGGCAGGACCTGGCTCATCGCCCTCCTCAGCTCGATCGCCGGAGCAGCCGGCGCCCGCCGCCTTTCTTCGCCCGCCGCCAGGGGGCTTCCTTCCGCCGCCCGCGGCCCTTACGGCGACGGTTGAGCACCCACTCGATCGCGAGCGGTGCGAGCCAGGTTGCGACGCCGACGATGAGCCGCCGGCGCATGGAGCCGAAGATGCCTCTGCGACGGGCCATGGGCCTAGTGTGCCCCTCGGGTGCCGGGCGTCAAACGCCCACCGTCTCGAGCACGCGGTCCACCGGGACCATGTGGCGCTTGAACTCCATGACCTCCGTGGAAAGGCCGAGCGCGAGCCCGAGCAGCTGCGGCAGGTGAAGGACCGGGAGGTTGTACTCGGTGCCGTTCAGCACCTCCGCCTTGCGCTGGTAGGCGTCCATCGCCAGGTGGCAGAGTGGGCAGGGCGTGACCATGCAGTCCGCGCCCGCGTCGCGGGCCTGCGACAGCGCGACGTG
>DATFWK010000193.1:0-5718 GCA_035259345.1 Miltoncostaeaceae bacterium
AGACGTCGTCGCCGCCCCGCAGGGCCCGCACGAGGCCGGCGAGCTCGTCCTCACGGTCGGCGAAGTCCTCGCCGGCGACCACCGCTCCGTAGCGGAACGGATTTCGGTGCATTACTGCACTATACGCTCATGCACCGTGCATTAGCACGTGGAAATGAAGTCGCAGTCGGCGGTTGAGCGGCCCTCGCCGAAGGCGTCCGCGAATAGGCCGACCAAGAGCCGTCGCCGAATGCGACGATTAGATCTCCCGTCGGCCGAGCAGCGCCCGCCCGAGCGTGAGCTCGTCCGCGTGCTCGAGGTCGGCCCCGACCGGCAGGCCGCTCGCCAGGCGCGTCACCCGCACGCGCCCGCGCACCATGTCTGCGAGGTAGAGCGCGGTCGCCTCCCCCGACATGGTCGGGTTGGTCGCGATCACGAGCTCCTCGACGCCCTCCCGGTCGATGCGGTCGGACAGCTCCCCGAGCCGCAGGTCCTCGGGATCGACGCCGTCGATCGGCGACAGCGCCCCGCCGAGCACGTGGTAGTAGCCGCGGTACTCGTGCGTGCGCTCGATCGGGATGATCGCCGAGGGCTCCTCGACCGCGCAGAGCAGCGCCGGATCGCGCCGCGGGTCGGCGCAGATCGGGCACAGCTCGTCCTCCGCGAACCCGAAGCAGCGCGCGCAGGGGCGCAGGCGCTCCTTGACCTCCACGATCGACTCGGCGAGCGCACGGGCGCGCTCCTCCGGCGCCTTCATGATGTGGAAGGCCAGCCGCTGGGCGCTGCGCGGGCCCAGGCCGGGGAGGCGGGCGAGCTCGGCCACCAGCCGCTCGACCGCCGAGGGCAGGATCGACGCCACGCTCGGCTAGTGCTCCGTCTCAGAGGTTCGGCGGATATCCGGCGTGCGAAACGCCGGCCGGGCAAGGACGCAGCCTGCGCCCCATATCCGGGCATATGGGCGCAGGCGAGGACACAGCCCCCGAGGCTGAGGTATTTCGGAGCGATGATGTTCGCACCCGGCCGAGCGTTGCAGCCGCCGGATGACATCGAGACTTCTGGGACGGAGCACTAAAGCCCCGGGATGCCCATGCTTCCGAGCGCCCCGGCGACGGCGCCGAGACGCTGGTTGGCGAGCTCCTGCGCCTTGCGCATCGCCTCGTTGACGGCCGCCACCACCGTGTCCTCGAGCAGGTCGAGGCCCTCGGGGTCGATCGCGGCCGGGTCGATCTTGACCGCGGTCACCTCCAGCGAGCCGCTGACCGTGACCGTGACGGCGCCGCCGCCGGCCGAGGCGCTCACCGTCTCCTCGGCGAGCTGCTCCTGCACGCGGCGCATGTCCTCCTGAAGCTTCTGCATCTGCCGCATCATCTTCTGCGGGTTCTGTGCCATCGGGACTCCTCGTGGGGTTTCGGTCAGGGCTCCTCGACCGCGTTGAACTGGCGCTTCAGCTCCTCGAGCAGGCCGTCGTGGTCGAGCTCCGGCGCCGACGGGTGCTCGACCGGCGGGGCCTCGGCCTCCTCGAGCTCGACGGTGAGCGGCCGGCCCGCGAACCGGCTGAGCGTCCCCTCGATCAGGGCGCGCTCGTCGGGCTCCCGCAGGCGCTTGGCGGCCACGATGCCGACCGCGACGCGCACCCGGTCGCCGTCGAGCCCGGTCACGCGCGAGTCGCGCAGGAAGCCGTGGACGTGCGCGGCGGCCTGCTCGAGCTCGGCCACCACCTGCGGCCAGATGCGCTCGATGTGCTCGAGGTCGAGCGGGACGGGCTCCCTGGGCGGCGTTGCCGGCGGCGGCGGCTCGGCCGGGGCGGCGAGCTCCGGCTCTGCCGGCGCAGGCGCGGCTCCCGCGACCGGTGGCGGCGCCTCGGCCGCCGGGCCGCCGCGCTCGAGCGCCTCGACCCGCACGGCCAGGGCCTGCGGCCCGGCGTCGAGCGCCGGCCTGGCCAGCTTCGCGGCCACGAGCTCGAGCTGCAGGCGCGGCTCCGCCTGCCCGTACCGGATGCGGATCTGGGCGTCCGAGAGCAGGTCGAGCCCGCGGATCACCCGAGAGGGGCCGAGCTGGTTCGCGTGGCCGCGCAGGCGGTCGAGCTCCTCCGGGGAGTAGGCCCAGTCCTCCCGCGGGTGCGCCCCCTGCTGCAGCAGCGAGACGTAGCGCAGGTGGGTCACCAGGCCGCGCATGAGCTGCTCGGCGTCGGCGCCGCCGTCGATGGTCGCCTCGAGCAGCTCAAACGCGCCGGCGGCGTTCCCGGCCGCGAGCAGCTCGGCCAGCTCGAAGATCGTCTCGCGCTCCACCGCGCCGAAGAGCTCCAGGGCGTCGGCGACGTCCACCCGCCCGTTCCCGTAGGTCGCGAGCTGGTCCATCAGCCCGAGGGCGTCGCGGTAGGACCCGTCCGCCGCCCGGGCCACCAGGTCCAGCGCCTCCGGCGAGGCGTCGAAGCCCTCCTCGCGCGCGACGCGGTCGAGCACCCGCACGAGGTTCGGCACGCCCGGCTTGCGCAGCGCGAAGTGCTGCAGGCGCGAGCGGATCGTGGGAAGGATGTCCCATGGATGGGTGGTGCAGAGGATCACGACCAGGTGCGGCGGCGGCTCCTCGAGCGTCTTGAGCAGCGCACTCGCCGCCCCCTCCTGGATCTGGTGCGCCTCGTCCATGATCGTCACGCGGTAGCGGGAGACCACCGGCGCGTAGCGGACAGTCTCGAGCCACTCCCGCATCTCGTCGATGCGCCGCGCGCTCGAGGCGGCGTCCACCTCGACCACGTCCAGCCAGTCGTCGTGGCCTATGCGCCTGCAGGAGTCGCAGTGGCCGCATGGGGTCGCCGTGACCGTCGGGAACGTCAGGCAGTTGAGGCACCGGGCGAGGATGCGGGCGGTCGTGGTCTTGCCGGTGCCGCGCGGGCCGCTGAACAGGTACCCGCGCGCGGGCCGGCCGGCCTCCAGCGCGTTCCCGAGCGCCCTCGCGACGTGCTCCTGGCCCACCAGGTCCTCGAAGCGGGCGGGCCGGTGGCGGTTGTAGAGGCTGCCCGGCCCGGTGGTGCCTGGGCCGGTTGGCTCGGTCAGCGACATCCCTGGGGGTCCGATCCCTCCGAAGCGTGGGCGAGGCGGCCCGAGCGGACGGCTCCGGCGAGGTGGCCCCACTGCGCGTCAGCGGATCCGCTTAAGGCTGCTTCCTTCCGGACCTGACCTGGTTCGCGGTCGCCGGCCGAGTGGGACCTCGCCATCGACACCACCGCTCGAGCCCTCCCGAGGATAGTCGACCGCGGTCCCTCGACGGCGCTCAGCGCCGCCAGGGCAGCCGCGGCGAGACGCGCTCGCCACGACGCTTGGCGCCGAAGGCGCCGAAGAAGGCCGCAACCCCGCCGCCGATCATCGCCATCGAGATCGCCAGGTAGAGCCACAGCCGGACGCCGTGCCCGGCGCCCGTGATGAGCCACATCACCGTCCCCCACGCGAACCCGAGCGCGACGCCCACGGCGAGCTGAAGCGGCCGGGAGAGCGGCTTCCGCGACTGCGCCTGCGCCTGGACCTGCTTCTCGCGAGGAGGGCTCACGGCCGACAGCCTACGCGCAGCCTCGGACCTCCCGCAACGCGACCGTCACCGCCTGAGCGCGTGACGCGCCAGATCGGCCAGCGCCGCCTTGATCCGCTCGACCGGCATCCCCCGCTCGCGTCGCAAATGCCGGTAGTGCTCGCCCGCCAGCGGCGCGAGCAGGAGCTCGGCGAGCGCGTCGGCGTCCGCGCCCGGGCCGCGCGCCTCGGCGACGAGCAGGCGGACGTGCATGTGGTACGTCGCGTAGAGCCCGCTTCGGTAGCGCGCGCCGGGCGGGGCGGTCTCCGAGGCGACGACCAGGTCGGTGTGCGCCTCGAGCAGGTCGACAAGAGCGCCGATGAAGGCGACGAGACGCTCCTCGGCGGGCGCGCCGGGCCCGAGCGGCGGGTCGCCGCGCAGCATGAGGCCCTGGAGGTCCCGCTCCCTGGCGTCGAGCAACGCGAGCGCGAGGCCGGCCCGGTCGCCGAAGCGCCGGAAGAGCGTCGCCTTCCCCACCCCGGCCGCTTCGGCGATCGCGTCCATCGAGACGGCCTCCACGCCACGCTCGGCGAAGAGCCGCTCGGCCGCCTGGAGGATCCGCTCGCGGTTCCGGGCGGCATCGGCGCGCTCCGCGCGTGGCGCTGGTGGCCGGGTGCTCATTGACGAAGCGTACCGCAGTCCGCTACTGTTCGGAACGTAAACGGACCACGGTCCGATTCGTCACCCAGCACAGTGAAGGGAGCACCGATGGCACGACCGATCACCCGAGACGAGCTCGCGGCCAAGATCGACCGTGGGGACGCGTTCATCCTGGTCGAGGCCCTGGGCCCGATGTACTACGAGGACGCGCACCTCCCCGGGGCGGTCAACGTCCCCCACGACCAGATCGACGAGCTCGCCCCGAGCCTCCTCCCCGACCTCGACGCCGAGATCGTCACCTACTGCGCGAGCACGCCGTGCCAGAACTCGGACATCGCCGCGCGGCGCCTCGAGGCGCTCGGCTACACGAACGTCCGGGAGTACGTCGAGGGCAAGCAGGACTGGATCGAGGCGGGGCTCCCCGTCGAGCGCGGGGCCGGCGTCACGGCCTGAGCCCGTGACATGCCGCCGGCACGGCCGGCCGGCGGCATGTCACCGCTCCGTGTCCTAGGCGCCCGACGACCCCTGGCGGTAGCGGCGGATGGCCAGCGGCACGGCCACCGCGAGGATGCCGGCGGTCCACGCGAGGCTCTTTAGCACGTCGGCCCCCCACGGCCCGCCCAGCACCAGCGCCCGCACGGCGTCGACCACGGCGGTCACCGGCTGGTGCTCGGCGAACGCCTGCAGCCACCCGGGCATCGAGGCGGTCGAGACGAAGGCGCTCGAGGCGAAGACCAGCGGGAGGAGGACGGGGAAGCTCGCCGCCTGGGCGGTCTCCGCATTTGCGACCGAGAGCCCGATCAGCGCGAAGAGCCACGACAGGGACAGGCCGAACGCGAGCAGCACGAGCAGCCCGAGCAGGAACTTGGCCCCGTTCGTCTCCACGCGGAACCCGACGGCGAACCCGACGCCGGTCATGAGGGCTACCACGAAGACGTTGCGGACGAGGTCGGCCGTGGTGCGCCCGGCGAGGACCGCGGAGCGGGCCATCGGCAGCGAGCGCAGGCGCTCGAGCAGCCCGCGACGGCGATCCTCCGCCAGCCCCACTGCGGTCTGGACGGCGCCGAAGGCGACGACCTGGGCGAAGATGCCGGGCATAAGGTAGTTGACGTAGTCCACGCCCGGCACCTGGATGGCGCCGCCGAAGACGTAGCGGAACATGAGCACGAAGAGCAGCGGCTGGATCGTCGCGAAGACGAGGAGCTGCGGCAGCCGGCGGATCGTGATGAGGTTGCGCATGGTCATGGCCAGGCCGTCCCGGACCGCCCAGCCGAGGCGAAGGGCCGGCCCGCGTGCGACGGGCATGGTGAGACTGGGCGCTGCGGTGCTCATGCCGCGACCTCCTCGATCTCGGTGTGGTGGCCGGTCAGCGCCAGGAAGACGTCGTCCAGCGAGGGCTCACGCACCCTCAGGTGCTCCGGCTCGAGGCCGTGGGCATCGAGCGCACGAATCGTCCGGGTGAGGGCGGTCGGGCCGCGGCTGGCGCGCAGGCGCACCGTCGCGCCCTCCCGGGCGAGCTCGCCGAGATCGAGGTCGTTAAGCGCCTCCCGGGCCGCCGCGGCCGCCGCGGGCGCCGCC
>DATFWK010000194.1:0-5037 GCA_035259345.1 Miltoncostaeaceae bacterium
GGTCGGCGCGCTCGGGACGGTGGTCGCCCCCTGCCGGCCGGAGGGCAGCGTCCGCGTCGCGGGCGAGCTCTGGCACGCGCGCTGCGAGGCCGGTGCGGACGCCGGCGCGCGGGTCCGGGTGCTCGCCGTCGACGGGCTGACCCTCCTGGTCGAGCCGGCGCCGGACGCGATCAGCTCGGGCTGAGCGCTTCGCGCGCCCCGGATCCCGGGCTGGGGGCCGCGTGGGCGCGTTGCGGGATCGTGCCCCGGAGGGTGCACGACTTTGCAGACTTTTCAAGCTTCGCCTCAACGTGACGCCCGCTGCGGCCGACACACGGAATGAGCGGGGAGCCCGCCCGGCGCCCCGATTCCGAGCAGTCGAAAGGACCGTCAGTGAGCAAGGAAGCAACCGGGGAGCGCCTCACCCGGACATCCCCACGGATGGGGATCACCTGGGGCCGCCGCGCCGGCCTTCCCGCCGCGCTCTCGCTCGCCCTGGCGGGCTCGCTGGCCGCGACGGCCGCCGCCGCTCCGGCGCCGTCGCCCGTCCTCGGGCCGACCGTCTCGGTGATCGTCCGCCAGGCGCCCCACGCCGGTCCCGCCCCCGAGCGGGCCGTCGCCCGTCTCGGGGGACGCGTCGAGCGGCGCCTGGCCATCATCGACGGGTTCTCCGCCCGCGTCCCGGCCGCGTCCGTCGCCCGCCTGCGCGCCGCCCGCGGCGTGCTCGCGGTCACGCTTGACCGCACGCTCCGCGCCCACGGCGTCCTGCCCGGGACGGGCTACGACAACCGCGACACCGCGACGTCCCTCTACAACGCGATCCGAATCAGCGGCGCGCAGCGGCTGTGGGCGCGGGGCATCACCGGCGACGGCGTTGACGTCGCGCTGATCGACACCGGCGTCACGCGGGTCGAGGGCCTGGACGAGGCCGGCAAGGTCGTCGACGGGCCGGACCTCTCGTTCGACTCCCAGGACCCGGGCCGCCGGGTGCGGGACAACTACGGGCACGGCACGCACCTCGCCGGCATCATCGCCGGGCGCGACCAGGCCGGCTCGCCCCTGTCCTACCTCGCCGACTCGAGCAGCTTCCTCGGCATCGCGCCGGACGCCCGCATCGTCAACATGAAGGTCGGCGACGGCAACGGCGTCACCGACGTCTCGCAGGTCATCGCCGCGGTCGACTGGGTCGTTCAGCACCGCGCCTCGGACGGCCTCGACATCCGCGTGATCGAGCTGGCGTTCGGCACCGACTCGACGCAGAGCTACCGCGTCGACCCGCTCGCCTTCGCCCTCGAGCAGGCTTGGCGCAAGGGCATCTTCGTCGTCACGGCGGCCGGGAACTCGGGCAAGGACAACCCCAATGACGGCCTGGCGAGCCCGGCCGTCGACCCGCACCTGTTCGCGGTCGGCGCCTCCGACCCGCAGGGCACCGTGGTCCGGTGGGACGACGACGTCGCCGCGTTCTCGAGCGCGGCCACCTCGGACAGCCGGCGCGCCCCCGACGTGGTCGCGCCCGGCGTCTCGATCCCGAGCCTCAAGGTGCCGGGCTCCAAGATCGCCACGACGTACTGCGCGACCGGCTGCCTGGGCGCCCGGTTCTTCAAGGGCAGCGGCACGTCCCAGGCCAGCGCGCTGGTCGCCGGCGGCGCCGCCCTGCTGATCCAGCAGCGGCCGTGGATCACGCCGGACCAGCTGAAGGACCTCCTGGACTCGCAGGCGGTGCGCCTCTTCGGCGAGCCCTCCCGCGCCCAGGGGAACGGCCTGGTCCGCTTCGACGAGGCGATGGACACGCCCCTCCGTCAGGCCGCCTTCGGCTGGTGGGGCCCCGCGTCCACCGGCACCGGCTCGCTCGACGCCTCGCGCGGCACGCGCCGCGCCCAGCTGGACGGCACCCCGATCTCGGGCGAGGTCGACATCTTCGGCAACCCCTGGGACAGCGCCCAGATGGCCGCGGCAGCCGCGAACGGCTCCACCTGGAGCGGCGGGAGCTGGAACGGCAGCACCTGGAGCGGCTCGACCTGGAGCGGCTCCACATGGTCCGGCTCGACCTGGTCCGGCAGCACCTGGAGCGGGTCCACGTGGTCCGGCTCGACCTGGTCCGGCTCCACGTGGTCGTCCGCCCGCTGGAGGTAGCGGCACGGCTTGACTCCGGGCGGCCCGCCCCCCTGCCGGGTGGCCGGACCGCGCGGGGCTGAGGGGAGGGACCGTGCAGGCTCATGGCGGGGCCCGGGAAGGCCGATACGAGCTGGGATCGGCCCCTTCGGGGCCGCAGCCCGACGTGACCACCTCCCCGACCACCGAGCCGGGACCAGCCCGGCGCTGGCGGCCGCTCGACCGGCACCACGGCGTGTGCCGGATCTGGGCGCTGAACGCCCTGATCTTCCTGGCGGCGGCGCTGCTCCTGGCCGGCCCGGTCCAGGCGATCCCCCACCTCACCGTCGACCGTGAGATCCCGCTGCTCGCGTTCGCCGCCCTCTGCGGCATCGCGGAGCTGCTGGTCGTCCACCTGCACTTCGTCCGCAACGCGCACTCGTTCTCGATGTCCGAGGTCGCGTTGGTGATGGGCCTGTTCACGGTGGTCGAGCCGGTCTGGATGGTGATCGCCCAGGCCGTCGGCGTCGCCGTCGCCCTCGCCGTCGTCCGCCACCAGGCCCCGATCCGGCTCGCGTTCAACGTGGGCCAGTTCGCGCTCTCGACGTCCGTGGCCCTGCTCGTCTTCCACCAGATCGCCGGCCCGGTGGACGTGTTCGAGCCGTGGAGCTGGGTCGCCGCCTTCGTCGCCGTGGCCGTCAGCGCGGCGATCAGCGCCGTGCTCGTCTCGCTGGCGATCGGGTGCAACGAGGGCAGCCTCAACCTCGAGACGCTGCCACGCATCATCATGATCGGCTTCGTCAGCGGGGTCGCGAACGCGACGCTCGGGATCGTCGCCTGCATGCTGCTGGTGCGCCAGCCCGGGGCTCTGCTGCTCCTCGCCATCCCCGTGCTCGTGATGTACCTGTCCTACCGCGCCTACGGCTCCGAGCGGAAGAAGCACGAGAGCATCGAGCTGCTGTACGAGTCGAGCAGCATCCTCAACGAGAGCAGGGAGCTCGACGCCGCGCTCGTGGCCCTGCTGACCCACGCCCGCAAGATGTTCCGGGCGGACGTGGCGGAGCTGCTCCTGCCCTCGATCGACGAGGGGGCCCGGTCGCGGCGCACGCGCCTGGGGCCCGGCGAGGCCGTCGAGATCATGCGGCCGGTCGAGGTCAACCTCGAGCAGGGCCCCTGGTCACGGGCAAGTGCCGACGGGCCGGTCCTGCTCGTGCCCCCGCTCGAGCGGCCGGAGCTCGGCGCGCTGCTCGCGGCGACCGGCCACCGCGACGCGATGTTCGCGACGCTGCGCGGCGAGGGCCGCCTGCTCGGCGCGCTCGTGGTGGGTGACCGCCTCGGCGAGGTCAGCAGGTTCGACGCCGAGGACCTGCGGCTCTTCGGGCTGCTCGCCAACCACGTCGCGGTCGCCTTGGAGAACGGGCGCCTCGAGCGCTCGCTCGCCCAGCTCGTGGACCTCGAGCGGCGGCTCTCGCACCAGGCCCTCCACGATCCCCTGACCGGCCTCGCCAACCGGACGCTGTTCCACGAGCGGGTCAGCGCCGCCCTGCGGCGGCGCGGGCGCCGGAGCGCGGTCGTATTCATCGACCTCGACGACTTCAAGACCATCAACGACAGCCTGGGCCACGCCGCCGGCGACAAGCTGCTGACCGTGATCGCGGCCCGCATCGCCTCCACCGTACGGCCCACCGACACCACGGCGCGCCTCGGCGGCGACGAGTTCGGGCTCCTGCTCGAGCGGGTGCACGGCCCGGAGGAGGCGGAGCACATCGCAACGCGCCTGCTCGACACGCTGCGAGCGCCGATCGCGCTGCCGGGCGCGGAGGTGGTCATCGGCGCGTCGGTGGGGGTGGCCATGTGCGACAGGATCGCCGACGCCGACGAGGCCCTCCGCAACGCGGACGTGGCCATGTACGTGGCGAAGGCGCGCGGCAAGGCGTGCGTGGACCTCTTCGAGGACGGCATGCATCGCGAGGTCGTCGAGCGCCTGGAGCTGATCGGGGACCTCCGCCACGCCCTCGAGACCGACGATCCGGACCTGTTCGTCCACTACCAGCCGGTCGTCGCGGTCGAGACCGGCGAGATCACGGGCTTCGAGGCGCTCAGCCGCTGGCGCCGGCGGGGCCACGGCACCATGCGCCCGGAGCGGTTCGTCCAGCTCGCCGAGGAGAGCGGCCTGGTGGTCGAGCTCGAGCGGCGCGTACTGGCCACGGCCTGCGCGCAGCTCGTGCGCTGGCTCCCGTACGCCGGGCCGGCGGGGCTCACGGTCAGCGTGAACCTCTCGCCGCGGCACCTCCAGCAGGGCGGCGTCGTCTCGGAGATCGCCCGCGTCCTGGAGGCGACCGGCTGCGCCCCGGAGCAGCTGGTCCTCGAGCTCACGGAGTCGGTGCTCATGGGCGACACGGACGACGGCGTGCGGGTGCTGGAGGACCTCAAGGCGCTCGGCGTCCGCGTCGCGATCGACGACTTCGGCACCGGCTACTCGTCGCTGGCCCGGCTCCAGCGCATGCCCGTGGACATCGTCAAGATCGACCGCTCGTTCATCGAGCGCATGGACGTCGAGGGTGACGAGGTGCTCGTGCGGGCGATCGTCACGCTGGCGTCGCAGCTCGGCCTTGCGACCGTGGCGGAGGGCGTGGAGACGCTTGACCAGCTCGAGCGCCTGCGCCACCTCGGCTGCCACGCCGCCCAGGGGTTCCTGTTCTCCCCGCCCTGCTCGCCGCGCCAGATCGCGACGCTGCTGGGCGCGACCCGGCCGCACGGCGAGCTGCTGCCGGCCTCCCGCTGAGCGACCGCCCGGCCGGAGTCGGCCGCGAACGCCGCCGCCAGGGAGCACTAGACTCGCCGCGATGGCACGTGGGGTCTTCCCCCGTGACGAGCACTTCATGCGGCTCGCTCTTCGGGAGGCGGCCGGGGCCGCCGAGCACGGCGACGTCCCGATCGGCGCCGTCGTCGTGCGCGAGGGCGAGG
>DATFWK010000195.1:0-2051 GCA_035259345.1 Miltoncostaeaceae bacterium
GTCCGTGGTCCTCCGGCGGCGGACATACGTGGTCGGGCCTCAGAGCTACCTGAGCTGTGCCAAGGAGCGGGCTGCGCTCGTGCGCATCTTCGCGCGCTATCCGAAGCACGTCCGCTCCGGCGCCACGCTGGCCGGCGGCCCAGCGGGCTGGGTGTGCCGCGCGAACGCGACCGCCGCCTTCGGCGGCCAGTGCCGCAAGGGCGCTCGGGCGTTCTTCGAGTGGGGCCCCATCAACCTCGGGGCGTGAGGAGCCGGGATCGCATGAGCCGGAGTCGCCTGATCGTGAGCACCCTGACCGCGCTCGCCGGCGCTGCGACGGCGGCCGCCTCGCCGGCGCTGGCCTCGACGCCGCGGACGGAGGACGTCCGGGCCGAGCCTGTCACGGTGCAGGTCGTGGCGCAGGTGCCGGACAAGCTCTGGAACGCCGTCAGCCCGCTCCTGCACGGGCTCTTCGCCCGGCAGCAGCACCAGGACATCACCTTCGCAGGCAAGCGGTACGCGCTCTTCTGGTCCAACTTCCAGGTGGGCCATTCCGGCATGGGCGCGACCGGCGCGATCGCGGCGGCGCGGCGCGCACGCGACCAGAGCGCGTTCGTCGACCGCCCGCTGACGGCGGCCGAGGCGCGGAGCTTCGCGGCCGTCCCGCTGTGGCGCGACGCGGACGTCCTGGTCGTCCGGCCGGACAACCCCGCCTGCCAGGCGGGCGTCTCCCGGGCCGCCGCCGGGGACCTCCTCGCCGGGCGCAGCCGGACGTGGAGCGTGTTGGGCGTCCCGGCCCCGGCTGCCGGCGGTAACGCGGTCCACCTGACGGTCTCGTCGCTCGTCGACAAGCCCGCGCTCTCGCTCCAGCCATTCGGCGTCGCCCGCTCCCCGTCGGCGCGGCTCGACCCGGGCGTGCACGCGATCGCGGCGGTCGCCGACCCCGCGGCCGTCGTGGCGATGCCGTGGTCGGCCGCGCGCAGCTACGTCGAGGCAGGGTCGGCGTGCGCCGTGCCCGTCGGCGGCGTCGCCCCGTCCGCGGCGACGATCCGCGACGGGAGCTACCCCGGCGCCTACACCGTGTCGTGGGCCTACCCCCGGCGGCCGCTGCAGGGGACGACCGGCCGGCCGAGCCCGTTCCAGGCGCGCGTCAACGCGCTCTTCCGCAGCTACCTCACGACGACCGGCCGCTCGCTCGTCCTCAAGCCTGCCGGCGAGTACGGCGCCCGCCTGCTGCCCTGACCACCGGCCGCGGGCGCGCCGGCCCTGGGGGCCATCCCGGCCTAGGATGCCGCGGACGACAGGGGAGGGGACCATGGACCTCGAGCGCGCCCGCGCCTTCATCCTGGAGCACCATCGTGGGGTGCTCGCCACGCGCAGCTCCGGCGGCGGCGTCCGTCAGTCGCCGATCGTCGCGGCGGTCGACGACGACGGCCTAATCGTGATCAGCTCACGGGAGACGGCCTACAAGGTGCGCTACCTGCGGGCCGATCCCTGGGCGCAGGTCTGCATGTTCCCGGACGGCTTCTTCGGCCCCTGGGTCTGGGTGGAGGGGAGGGCAGAGATCCTGTCGCTGCCCGACGCGATGGAGCCGCTGGTGGACTACCGCCGGCGCTTCACCGACGCGGCGGGCCTCGACTGGGACGCCTACCGCGAGCGCATGGTGCTGGAGCGGCGGGTCCTCATCCGTATCCACGCGGAGCGCGCAGGCCCCGACCGGCAGGGCTGAGGCGCACCGCCACCTTGCTCAGCCGCCCCATCGGTGGCGGTAGGCGAGGAAGTCAGCGCGCCAGCCTGCGGGCACGTACGGGATCCGCGCGAGCAGGCCGAGCAGCACCGTGTGGTAGACGCGGTACTTGAACGGGGCGGGCCCGCTGGTGAGGCTGTACCGGGTGGCGCCTCCGCCGAGGTCGTAGAACGGGAGCCAGTAGACGAGCGCGCGTGCGGCCTCGAGCACGTGCCGCTGGGCCTCGTCCCGGAGCGGCGCCCAGCGCGGGTCCGTGGTCGCGAGCCGTCCGGCCTGGCGGGCGAAACGGTCGATGCTCACGACCGCCTGCATGAAGCCGTTCAGC
>DATFWK010000196.1:0-5597 GCA_035259345.1 Miltoncostaeaceae bacterium
AGGCCGGGAACGAGCCGGCGCGTCCCCGCCGCGTAGTCGGCGTACGGCTCGCCCAGCCGCTCACGCAGGAGCGCCTCCTCGCGCGGGATCCGCTCCGCGTAGCCGGCCGCGGGAAGCGCGGTGCAAACGACGATGCTCACGACGTTCGCGAGGCCGATACCGATCCCGGCGAAGATCAGGATCGCCCCGGCGTAGGCCGGATGGCGCACCAGCCGGTAGGGCCCTGCCGTCACGACGCGATGGCCCTCCACGACCCTGAGCTCGCGGCTGAACAGAGGGCCGAGCAGCGCGATCGCCCAGAGCCGCAGCGCCGCCCCGGCCGTGCCGACCGCGCATCCGAGCGCCGGCCAGAGCCACGCCGGCCCGCCGAGCGCGGCGCCGTCAAGACCCCAAGCCGCGGCGATCCCCCCGAGCAGCCCCGTGAGCTGCCAGGCCTGGAGGCGGCGGTAGGTCGGGTCCCTGAGCCGCGCGGCCCGGTCGCCGTGGTGACGGCGGTGCTCGACGGCGACCGTGACGACGAGCGGCGCGAGGACGACGAGCGCGGCGAGCCCGTCGCCGAGCGCGAGCGGCTGCTCGGCCGTGGCCGGCTCCCGTCGCGGCGGCCGGCCGGGCCCTCAGGCCTCCTCGTGGAACGCCTCGCGGAGGCGCGCCTCGTCCGCCTCGCTGAGGTTGGTCCGGATGAGCTCCATCTCGGTGCCGTGGAAGGCCTCGATCACCCGGTCCTGGACCGCGTCGGATGTGAGCAGGAAGAGGCCGCTGGTCCCCGGCGTGATCTTCTCGCGGGCGTCGTCGATGAACTGGTCGTCGATCCCGACGTCGGCCAGCGAGCCGCCGAGCGCCCCGGCCGCCGCCCCGACGGCCAGGCCGAGCAGCGGGACGAAGAAGATCAGGCCGAAGAGGAGGCCCCAGAACGCACCGCCGAGGGCGCCCGCGCCCCTCAGGCTGTGGAGCTGGCGCGTCCGCGGCTTCTTCTTGCCCTCCGGCCACGAGACGATCGCGCCGTCCTCGACCTTGATCAGCTCCTGCTTCTGGAGGTCCTCGAGCTTCTCGAGCGCGGCCTCGGCCCCGTCCGGGGTCGGGAAGCGCCACACGGTCAGCGTCGCCACCGCTCCTCCCTCGCTCGCTGTCGGGTGGCCGCGCGCCGCGCGGCGTCGCGGATAGTATCCGCGCCCGAGTGGCCACCCGAGCGTGCCCGTGAAGGTCGTCCAGGTCGTCGTCGGGCTCGCGCTCGTGGTCTTCGTCCTGCGCGACGTGTTCCTCACGATCATCGTCGCGCGGCCGACCGCACGGACCCGCTGGCGCATCTCGATCTTCCTGCTGCGCCTCGGCTGGCCGGCGTGGCGGCGCGCCGCCCTGCGCAGGGGCCACGGGTGGGTCCGCCACGCGTTCATGAGCGTCTTCGGCCCGCTGACGCTCGTCACGATGCTCGTCCTGTGGCTGTTCTTCCTGGTGCTCGGCTTCGGCCTCGCGCTCCACGGCGTCAAGGACCAGGTGTCGCCGGTGCCCGGCCTCGGCTCGGCGATGTACCTGGCGGCGACGTCGATGCTCACGGTGGGCTTCGGCGACATCGTCGGCACAGGCGGGTTCGCAAGGGCGCTGACGCTGCTCGCGGCCGCCTCCGGGCTCGCCGTCGTGACGATGCTGATCAGCCTGCTCTTCACGCTGGTCGGCGCCTTCCAGGACCGGGAGGAGGTGGTCGTGGTCCTCTCGACGCGGGCAGGCCGGCCGGCGTCCGGCGTCGCGCTGCTGGAGACCTACGGCGATCAGGGGATGCTCGAGCGCCTTCCGGGCGCCTTCGAGCATTGGGAGGCCTGGATCGCCCGCATCCGCGAGACCCACCTCGCCTATCCGCTGCTCTTCTGGTTCCTCTCCTCGGAGGCGAACGAGTCCTGGGTCGCGTCGGTGGGGGCGGTGATGGACGCGTCCGCATTGGTCACCGCGGGCGTCGAGGGCCCGTCGCGCGGACCGGCGACCATGACGCTGACCACCGGGATGCGCCTGATCGAGGACATGCACCGGCAGGTCGCGGGGCATGCGCATCCACGACATACGGCGCCGGACCTCACGCGTGAGGACTTCGCCCAGGCGTGGCGGCGGCTCGAGGCCGCCGGGCTGCCGCTGCGCGACGAGGAGGAGGCATGGTCGGCGTTCGCGCTCCTGCGGGAGGCGTACGTCGAGCCGTTCTCGATCATGTGCGCCTACTGGGACATCACGGCGGACCCCTGGATGGCGCCCGTCCCGGCGCCGGCGGCCGCGGCCTGACGCGCGGGCCGGCCCGTGGCCGGTCGATCAGGTCCCCGGGAGCACGCCCTTCCTGAGCTGGAACGCCACGATGATGTTCGAGATCCCCTTCACCAGGCTCCAGGCGGCGACGAACGCGATCACGAAGACGGCCTTGTTCGTGAAGTTGCCGGAGACCACGACCGCGAGGATGAGCTCGACGATGCCGAGCACGAGCCGCAGCCACCACAGGTCGAGCTCGCGGTTGGTGAGGGCCAGGACGATGTCGAAGACGCCCTTGATCGCGAGGAGCCAGCCCACGAGCGAGGCGATCGCGACGAACGTGTTCACCGGGTGGGCCAGGGCGACGACCCCGCCGACGATCAAGAGGATGCCGAAGATCAGCCACACCCAGCGCCAGCCGCCGTCGACCGAGAAGGCGAGCACCAGCTCCTCGATGCCGGTGACGAGGAAGACGACGCCGGCCAGGATGCCGACGGCCGTCGCCGACCTCGCGTCGAAGCGGAAGAACACCAGCGAGATCAGGATCCAGAGGATCCCGGTGAGCAGCGGCACCCACCACCAGCGGCGGGCGTCCTCGACCATCTCGTAGGCGAGCGCGTCCTCGGCGATGCTCATGTCGGGTCTCCTCCGTCCGTCGCGGTTGTCGTACGGGCCCGGGCGGCCCGGCGCCCGGACTACTCGTCCCGCGTCCTGATGAACGCGGTGAGGCCGAAGGCGCCGACCGGCATCATGCCGAGCCGGCGGTAGAACCCCTCCGCGCCGCGCTCGGCGATGAGCACCTGGTGGTGGAAGCGATCGATCGGGTAGCGCTCGAGGATCGCCTCCATGAGGGCGCGGCCGATGCCCTCGCGCTGGCGGTCCGGGTGGACGAGCACGTCGGCGACGTAGACGGCGAAGGCCCGGTCCGAGAGGGCCCTGGCGTAGCCGACGACGGCCTCGTCCTCGAGGGCCACGAGCGAGCACTCGGAGTGCTCCACGGCCGTGCGCAGCCGCTCCGGATCGGCCGCGTGGGTCCAGCCGTGGGCCTCGTAGAGGTGAAGGATCCCGGGGAAGTGGCGCTCGGGATCCGCCGGGCGGACGCGGACCGCCGGGCGCAGCGTCGTCACCGAAAGCCCCCGCAAAGGCGCCGGTATACTCGTCCGCCGATGTCGAGCGGCCCTACCACCACCACCGAACGCTACGACCCTGCGGCGATCGAGGCAAAGTGGCAGGCCGTGTGGGACCGGGAGCGCGCGTTCCACGCCGAGCCGATCTCGCGGGACGGCGAGGCCGCCGACGTGCCGGCACGCGCGGAGAAGGCGTACGTGCTCGAGATGCTCCCCTACCCCTCGGGCGAGGCCCACATGGGCCACGTCAAGAACTACACGATGGGCGACGTCGTCGCGCACCACCGCCGCCGCTCGGGCGCGGTCGTCTTCCACCCGATGGGCTACGACGCGTTCGGGCTCCCAGCCGAGAACGCGGCGATCCGGACCGGCGAGCCGCCGGGCGAGGTGACGCGGCGGAACATCGCCCGCATCCGCGAGCAGCTCAAGCGCCTCGGCTTCTCGATCGACTGGGACACGGAGATCGCGACCTGTGAGCCCGACTACTACCACTGGACCCAGTGGCTCTTCCTGCGCTTCTTCGAGCGCGGGCTGGCCGAGCGGCGGGAGGCGGCGGTCAACTGGTGCCCGGTGGACCAGACCGTGCTGGCCAACGAGCAGGTGATCGACGGCCACTGCGAGCGCTGCGGCTCGCCGGTCGAGCTCCGCCAGCTCGCGCAGTGGTTCCTCCGCATCACGGACTACGCGGAGCGCCTGCTCGACGACATGGAGCTGCTCGAGGACTGGCCGGAGCGCGTGCTGACCATGCAGCGCAACTGGATCGGCCGGTCCGAGGGGGCGCGCGTGATGTTCCGGACCGAGGACGGCGAGCACGCGATCCCGGTGTTCACGACGCGCCCCGACACGCTCTTCGGCGCCACCTTCTTCCTGCTCGCGCCCGAGCACCCCCTGGTCGAGCGGCTGGTCGCCGGCCGCCCGGAGTCCGCAGCCGTGCTCGACTACGTCAGCGCGGCCGCCCGCGAGGGCGCCGCCGAGCGCGGCGACACGGACCACCCGAAGACCGGGGTGTTCACCGGCCGCTACGTCGTGAACCCCGTGAACGGCGAGGAGATCCCGGTCTGGGTCGCGGACTACGTGCTCATGGACTACGGCACCGGCGCGATCATGGCCGTGCCGGGCCACGACGAGCGGGACCTGGCCTTCGCCCGCGCGCACGGCCTGCCCGTGCTGCGCGTCGTGGCCCCGGAGGGTGTCGACGCGGAGGCGCCGATCGACGAGGCCGAGCCGGGGGAGGGCACGCTCGTCAACTCCGGCTTCATCGACGGGATGCCGGTGGACGAGGCCAAGCGCGCCGTGGCGGCCTGGCTCGAGGAGCGCGGCCAGGGCGAGGCGACCGTCGGCTACCGCCTCCGCGACTGGCTGATCTCGCGCCAGCGCTACTGGGGCTGCCCGATCCCTGTGGTCCACTGCGAGAACGACTGCGGCATCGTCGCGGTTCCCGACGACGAGCTGCCGGTCCTCCTGCCGGAGGTGGACGACTACGCGCCGCGCGGGCGCAGCCCGCTCGCGGCGAACGAGGAGTGGGTGCGGACCACGTGCCCGCGCTGCGGCGGTCCGGGGCGGCGCGAGACGGACACGATGGACACGTTCGTCGACTCGTCGTGGTACTTCCTCCGATACACGGCGCCGCACCTGCAGGCGGCGTCCTGGGAGCGGCCGGTCGTGGACTACTGGCTCCCGGTCGACCAGTACATCGGGGGCGTGGAGCACGCGATCCTCCACCTGCTCTACGCCCGCTTCTTCGTCAAGGTCCTGAGCGACCTCGGGCTCGTGGGCTTCTCCGAGCCGTTCCGGCGTCTGTTCACCCAGGGGATGATCACCGCCGCCGGGGCGAAGATGAGCAAGAGCAGGGGCAACGTCGTCGCGCCGGACGAGATCGTCGACCGACTCGGCGCAGACACGCTTCGGCTCTACGTCCTGTTCATGGGCCCCGCGGCCGACGACGCCGAGTGGAGCGACCGCGGCGTCGAGGGCCAGCGGCGCTTCCTCGACCGCGTCTGGCGGCTGGTCGTCGGGCTCGGGGGCCCGGGTATGGTCGAGCGGCCCACCCTTGACGCGGTGGCCGGCGACCCGGCTGCGGCCGCGCTGATGCGCCGGACCGAGGCCACGATCGCGAAGGTGACCGAGGACATCGGCCGGCGCTTCTCGTTCCACACGGCCATCTCGGCGATCCAGGAATTGGTGAACGAGGCGACCCGCGGGGTCGGGGAGGGCGCCTACGGCGGCGAGACGGGCGAGCGGGCGCTG
>DATFWK010000197.1:0-17104 GCA_035259345.1 Miltoncostaeaceae bacterium
CCGCCGCTCGTTCGGCGACCTGCGCAACGAGCGCATCGTCGTCGTCTCCCCGGACGCCGGCCGCGCCAAGCTCGCGAGCCACTTCGGCGAGAAGCTCGGCGCCGACCTGGCCGTCCTCACCAAGCAGCGGCCGGAGCACAGCGAGGTCGAGATGACCATGCTGATCGGCGACGTCGAGGGCAAGGTCGCGATCATGATCGACGACATGATCGACACGGCCGGGACGCTGGTGGAGGGCGCGCGCAAGATCCGCGAGCAGGGCGCCACGCGGGTGTTCGCCGCCGCGACGCACGGCCTGTTCTCGCCGCCGGCCTTCGAGCGGATCGAGAGCTCCGACATCGAGGAGATCGTGGTCACCGACACCGTCCCGCTGCGCGACGGCGCCCCCCAGCGCATCCGCGTGCTCTCGGTCGACCGCATCCTCGCCGACTGCATCCACAACGTCTTCAGCGACGAGTCGGTGAGCGAGATCTTCTCGGGCGAGAACCAGCTCTTCTAGCCGGCAGCAGGCCGCCGCCGGGGCTGTCCTCCTACTCGAAGGCCAGGGCGCAGCCCTTCGGCCGGGCCGCGAGCTCCTCCACGTAGTCGTCGATCCGCCGGCCGACGGTGGCGAAGTCGGACGCCGACGAGAGCGGGTCCGAGTGACGCACGGTCAGGTAGAGCAGCGCATGGATGGGGCGCAGGGCGGCCCGGGCGGCGGGGGAGATCCCCGATGAGGGCACCCGTGACGCGCCGTCCGGCCGGCCCGGGGGCCGTCCGCGGCCGAGCGGCGCGACCGCGCGCTGGACGGCCAGGAGGACCTGGGCGAAGTCGTGGCTGTCCAGCCGGTTGTGCGCCTGGTCCAGGAGCCGCTCGAAGTCCCTGCGGACGTCGGCCGGCCCGTCGGCGGATGCCCGGGCACGGGCCGGACGGCTGAGGGGAAGGAGCCACCTCCGCCCGCCGTCGCGGAGCGGAGCGGTGATCCGATGCGCTGACGTTCCCATTGCGTTGCTCACCTCGCATCTAGGTGTCAGGTGCCCCTAGCACCGTAGCAGCACTGTCCGTCGCCCCTGCCGCGCGGGCCCATCCCAGCACATGGGAACCTCAGGTCGTCCGGTAATCGGCGAGAGCCGATCGTCACTAACAGCAGCGTGACGGGCAGACCTCACGCTCCCGCCCACGCCGGCAAGGTGCCGGAGGCGCCCGGCCATCGGCGGCAGGGTGAGCTTGACGCGGTGCTCGCCGGGCTCCCCTCGTACCGGCTCGCCCGCGCCACGCTGTGGGCGCCACCGATGCCCGCGTCGGTCTGGTTGCTCGTCGTGGCGCGTGGGCTCGTTGCCGTGCGCCACGGTCCCGCCGACGCTCGCCACGGCATCATCACCTTCCTCGGGGGCGAGGGCTCGATCCTGCTCCCGCCCGCCGAGGGCGAGATCGTCCGGGCGTTGACGGACGCGCGCCTTGTGGCGATCGGTCCCGAGCACCGCCAGCGGCTGCTGACGGCCCCGGACGTCGCCCGGTGGATCGCCACCGGCCTCGAGGACACGGTCCGCAGGACCCAGGAGCTCCAGCGCAACCTGGCGATCATCCGCCACGCTGACCGGGCGCTGGACCGGATCCTCGAGCTCGCCGCCGAGTACGGGCGCCCCGAGGGCGACTCGGCGATCCGCATCCACTTCCCGCTCACCCATGACCTGCTCGCGGACATGATCTGCTCGAGCAGGGAGACGGTGACCCGGGCTCTCGACGAGTTGCAGCGCCAGGGCGCGATCGCGCGCAGGGGCCGCTCGTACCTCGTCCTGAGCCGGCCGACTGCCACCGGGTCCCGCCCGCATCACGGCCCGCCTCCCCCGTGCCCGGCGGGCCGTGATGCCGGTCACAACACCCTGGGCCGGAATGGGCCTACGGTCGGTTCCTCGGGAACGGCCAGGAACGGGAGGGGATGATGCCGAGTCGCAGTCGCGTGCTCTCGTGGGCGCCGAGGGCGCTCGTGGGCGCGGCCCTCGTCTTCGTCGGAGGGCTGATGTTCGGCGCGTTCGGCGCCCTCTCGGGCGGAGAGCCGCAGCAGGACGCGGTCAACCGCCAGAACGCGAGCCGGCTCTTCCAGGAGGGCCGGCAGACCTTCCGCTTCGACACGTTCGGCGACGAGGCCTTCTGGACCGGCAGCCTCGAGCTCAACCAGGCGATTGCCGGGGCCGCCAACGGCGGCGTGGGGCCGGGGGTGAGCCCGAAGACCGCGCTGGCGCTCGGGCTCAAGGTCGACGTCGACGCCCTGCCGGACAACCTCCAGCGTGCCCTTGCCCAGGGCAAGGTGAACCTGGACGACCCGGCCACCACCATCAAGCTCATCAAGATGAACGCCGTCGTCGGCGTGCAGGGATCGTCCTCCGGCCCAGGGAAGCTGGGGTCCGTCGGCATCACGTGCGCGCTCTGCCACTCCCAGGTGGACAACTCGTTCGCCGCGGGCATCGGCCACCGCCTCGACGGATGGCCCAACCGCGATCTGAACGTCGGCGGGATCATCGGCGCGGCTCCCAACCTCCAGCCGGTCGCCGACCTGCTCGGGGTCGACGTGGCCACGGTCAAGGCGGTGCTCGCGAGCTGGGGCCCCGGGAAGTTCGACGCCGAGCTCTTCCTCGACGGCAAGGCCTTCCAGCCGGACGGCCGCTCGGCGGCGACGGTCATCCCCGCCGCCTTCGGGCTCGCGGGCGTGAACCTGCACACCTACACGGGCTGGGGCTCGGTCCCGTACTGGAACGCCTTCGTGGCCAACCTCGAGATGCACGGCCAGGGCAACTTCTTCGACCCACGCCTGGACGACGCCGCCAAGTTCCCGATCGCGGCCAAGAACGGCTTCGGCCACACGCACAACACACCGGATCTCATCTCGCCGAAGCTCCCGGCGCTGCACGCCTACCAGCTCGACCTCCCGGCCCCGAAGCCGCCTCCCGGGAGCTTCGACCCGAAGGCGGCCGAGCGGGGCAAGATGCTCTTCGAGGGGAAGGCGGCCTGCGCCGGCTGCCACGTGCCGCCGACCTTCAGCGAGCCGGGACAGAACCTGCACACGCCCAGCGAGATCTGCACCGACCCCTTCCAGGCGAATCGCTCTCCGACCGACATGTACCGGACGACCCCGCTCGCCGGCCTGTTCACCCGCGAGAAGGGCGGCTTCTACCACGACGGCCGGTTCGCGAGCCTCGGTCAGGTGGTCGACCACTACGACTCATGCATGAGCCTCGGGCTGAGCCCGCAGGAGAAGAGCGACCTCGTCGAGTACCTGAAGTCCCTCTAGGCGCGCGAGCGCCGGCCCGCCGGGCTCGTCAGGAGCCCGGCGGCGCCTCGAGGAGCGCCTTGAGCCGCGCGAGGTCCTTCCGGTTCGCGCGGCGCATCGCGGGCGCCATCATCGGGCCCGCGGCCTTCGAGACGCCGGCGGGCTCGCCGCGGTTTCGGAGCGTCATCCGGGTGCCGCCACCCGGCTCGTCCTCCCACGTGTAGGTCGTCTCCATCGGGAAGGGACCTTCCGCGGTCCGCATGACGAGCCGCTCGCCGGGCACGAGCTCGGTGACCTCGTACGTGTACTCGAGCCGGCGTCCCATGAACCGGGCGACGAAGGCGACGTGCGACCCCACCGCCAGGGGCGGCGGCGTCAGCCACTCGACGCGTTCGATGTTCTCGTACCAGGCGGTGGCGTTGTCCGGGTCGGCGGCGTACCCGGCGACCGCCTCGCGGGGCCTCGCCACCACCACCTCGCTCTCGACGTCGACCGCCACCGCGCCACCGTACACCGCGAGCCCTTACGGGACTCCGAGACCGCTCTCAGCCATCTCTGATCGGCGCTTGGTCCACTCTGGATCGCACCTACGACCGAGCGAGGACGGACCGGATGAGCGACGACAGGGATCAGACGCGCCTTCGGCGCAGGATCGGGGCCGCGGGACTGGCCGCCGGCCTGGCGCTGGGGGGCTACGGCATCGCGAGCGCCACCAGCGGAGGCTCGACGCCCGCCACCACGACGACCCCGGCGGCGACGACGCCCTCGTACGGCGTCGGCACCCCGCCCGCGGCGGGACGCCCGTTCCTGGGCTTCCGGCGCTTCCGGGGGCAGCCGCCCGAGCTGGCCGCGGCGGCCAAGGCCCTCGACATGAGCCCCTCGGCGCTGGTGACCCAGCTGCGCTCCGGCAAGAGCATCGCCGACGTGGCGAAGGACAAGGGCGTCGACACCCAGACGGTGATCGACGCGATCGTCGCCGACGTCAAGGCCCGCCTGGCCGACCGGGTGAAGGCCGGCGACATCACGCAGGCCCAGGCCGACGACTTCGCGGCCGACCTGACCACGCACGTCACCGCCATGGTCAACGGGACGGCGCCGGCCGGCGGCCCGGGGCCGCTCTGGCACGGCGGGCCGGGGCCGGGCGGCCCCCTGGGGCCCGGCCCGTTCGGGCCGTAGCCGGCGCGCGGGCCCGGCGCTGTCCCTCGTGGCGCCGGGCCCGTCCCTCTCGTAACGCAGCGGTCCCCGCGGTGTCCGTAGATGCGTGGCGACGCTTCACGGCCTTCTCGCTCCCAGGGTCCACGGACGGGCGGCCTTGGCGGTCGCGATCCTCAGGATCGGGGCCGGGGTCGTCTTCGTCGCCTTCTCGCTCGGCAAGTTCACCCGTCACGGCGCGGAGGCCGGGGCCTTCGAGCGCTACGGGATCCCGCTCGCCGACGTGGCGACCTATCTCGTCGGCGCGACGGAGCTGGTGTGCGGGCTGCTCCTGGTCGCGGGCCTCGCGACGCGGCCCGCGGCCCTCGCGCTCGCGCTCGACATGGCGGTCGCGATCGCCACGGCCGGCAGGATCGACGGCGGCCCGGTCCATCTGGGGCTGGCGCCCGTGCTGCTCGGCGTGATGCTGCTGCTCCTCTGGGCCGGGGCCGGGCGGCCCTCGCTGGACGCGCGGCTCGACGCGAGCGCCCCCGTCACCGCGTAGGAGCGCGGCCCCCGCCGCCCACTGGACGGCTCACCAGTTGCCCGGTCGCGCGCGCGCCCTGGCGCCGTTGCGCCCGGCCCTCGGGCCGCCCGCGAGCGTCTGCGACGCACGTGCTCCGATCTCGCAGCAGAGCTGGATGAACCGCGCCTGCTCCCCGCGCCAGCGGTCGGCGGGTGCCGAGAGCCCGATCGCGGCGACGGCGCTCCCCGTGGCGTCGACGACCGGCACGGCGACGCAGCAGCAGCCTTCGGCGAGCTCCTCCAGGTCCTTCGCGACGCCGAGCTCCTCGACCGCGCGGAGCTGCCGCTTGATGTGCCGGCGTTCAACGAGCGTCCGGCGCGTGAACGGCCGCAGGCGCCGCTCGTGGAGGTAGGCGTCGACGGTCGCCTCGGGCGCGGCGGCCAGGAGCACCTTGCCGAGGGCGGTGGTGTGCGCGACCGGCGAGAAGCCGACGCCGAGGTCGCCGAAGTGCAGCGTCTCGGAGCCCTCCACCACCTCGGCGACCACGATCTCCCCTGAGCGGACGACCGCCATGTAGACGTCCTCCGCCGCGCGGTCCGCGAGCTCGGTGAGCAGCGGGCGCAGCGGCGGGATCAGGTCGAACTGGCGGTGGAACCCCCGGTAGAGCGCGGGGAGCTTGGTCCCGAGCCCGTAGCGGCCCTGGCCGAGGCGCACCACGTAGCCGGCGTGCTCGAGCGTGTGGAGCACGTGGTAGCTCGTGCCAAGGCTGATGCCGAGGCGCTGCGCCACGGCCTTCGCCGGCAGCGGCTGCGGCGAGGCGGCGATCGTCTCGAGCACCTGGAGCGCCCGGCCGACCGAGGTCAGCAGGTCCTTCGGCGCCGAGCCCTGACCGTTGTGGATCGCATCGCGGAGCGCGCCGCCTCCGATCCCTCCCGATCTCGCGTCCCGATCCGTCATGCCGGCCCCCCAACCCCCGTCGGCTTGACTCAAACCGCACAATAACTCCGCATACCCGGCCATGAGAAGTCTTTTTCAAATACTGGAGGATTGCGAGGGGGTCGCCCTGTCCGGGGCCTCGCCGGCGCGGGAGGCTGGCGCCCGACTCACCCGATCGGGAGGTAGGCATGTACCGGAGCGCCGCGGGCGACGAGTACTTCGTCGTCGACGGGCACGTCCACTGGTGGGACGGCAGTCCGGACAACCAGAAGAACGACTACGGCAAGGGCTGGATCTCCTGCTTCTACGACTACCACTCCGGGCTCTCGCCGGCGGAGTACGTGTGGCCGCGGGAGAAGTACGAGAAGTACAGCGAGGAGGACCTGCTCAACGACCTCTTCGTGGAGGGCTACGTCGACGTCGCGATCTTCCAGCCGACGTACCTCCTGGACTTCTTCAAGGAGGGCTTCAACACGACCGCCCGTGACGCGCGCCTGAAGGAGCGCTACCCGGACCGATTCATCCTCAACAGCTCCTGGGACCCGCGCGACGGCGAGCGCGGGCTGGCGGAGTTCGAGGAGAAGGTGGCGCGCTGGGGCATCAAGGGGGTCAAGCTCTACACGGCCGAGTGGCGCGGCGACTCCAAGGGCTGGAGCCTCGACGACCCGATGGCCGAGCGATACCTGGCCAAATGCCAGGAGCTGGGCGTCAAGAACATCCACGTGCACAAGGGCCCGACGATCTGGCCCCTGAACAAGGACGCCTTCGACGTCACGGACATCGACCACGCGGCGACCGCGTTCCCCGAGCTCAACTTCATCGTCGAGCACGTCGGGATGCCCCGCATCGACGAGTTCTGCTGGATCGCGGTGCAGGAGCCGAACGTCTACGGCGGGCTGGCCGTGCTCATGCCCTTCATCCACCCGCGGCCGAAGTACTTCGGCGACTCGCTGGCCGAGCTCCTGTTCTGGCTCGGCGAGGACCGGCTGCTCTTCTCGTCCGACTACGCGCTCTGGACGCCCAAGTGGCTCGTCGAGAAGTTCATCGCCTTCGAGCTGCCGGAGCAGACGGCGGCCGAGACCGGCGTCCAGCTGACGGTCGAGGGCAAGCAGAAGATCATGGGCCTCAATGCCTGCAAGCTCTACGGCATCGACCCCGTCGAGCACGGCTCGCGCCTGCGCGTCGACGAGTTCGGCCAGAAGGCGGAGACCGGGCCGGGCCCGCAGGCGGAGGGCGCGCTCGCGGAGGCGGTCGGCACTTGATGGTGGCCGAGGAGGCGGTCCGCGCCGCCCTCGGCGGCGTGCTCGACCCGGAGCTCGACCAGTCGGTCGTGAGCCTGGACTTCGTCCGGGCGATCGCGGTCGACGGGCCGGACGTCCGGGTCGAGCTCCGGCTGCCGACGTTCTGGTGCTCGCCGAGCTTCGCCTACATGATGGTCGCCGACGCCCGCTCGGCGGTCGAGGCCGTTCCCGGCGTGCGCCGCGCCCGTGTCGAGCTCGTCGAGCACTTCGCCGCCGAGCGGGTGACCGAGGGCGTGGACGGCGGGCGGTCCTTCCGGGCCGTCTTCCCCGACGAGGCCGACGGCGAGCTGGACGAGCTGCGCCGCCGCTTCCGCCTGAAGGCCTTCGTCGTGCGCCAGGAGCCGGTCCTGCGCGCCGCGTGTGCGGCCGGCGGCGAGGCCGCCGCCGCGGCGTGGCGGCTGGGGCGGGGGGCGCCGAACGGCGTCGACGAGGCTCAGTGGGCCGAGTACCTGGGACGGCGGCGCGACCTCGGGATGCCGGAGGGGCCCGCGGAGATCGCGTTCACCGACCCGCAGGGCCGGCCTCTCGAGCCGGCGTCCATCCCCGACTACCTCCGGCTGTCCCGCTCGATGCGTGTCAGCCTCGAGTCGAACACCGAGTTCTGCACCGGCCTCCTCGCCGCCAGGTACGGCGGCGGCGTGGAGGCATGGCAGGGGAAGGAGGTGGCCGCGTGAAGGCGGCCAGACTGCACGCCTACGACGAGCAGCTCCGCGTGGAGGACGTCGCGCCGCCGGAGCTCCAGAGCCCCACGGACGTCATCGTCCGCATCGGTGGCGCCGGCCTCTGCCGCACGGACCTCCACATCATCGAGGGGGTCTGGCGGGAGAAGGTCGACGTCGAGCTGCCCTACATCCTGGGTCACGAGAACGCCGGGTGGGTCGAGGACGTCGGCAGCCAGGTGAAGTCCATCAAGCCGGGCGACGCCGTGATCGTCCACCCGGTCGTCTCGTGCGGCCTCTGCCGCGCGTGCCGCGCCGGGGAGGACATGCACTGCGAGTCGCTGGCGTTCCCGGGGATCACGACCAACGGGGGCTTCGCCGAGTACCTGCGCACCGGGGAGCGCGCGGTGATCCCCCTGCCCGAGGGGCTGGAGCCGAAGGCGATCGCGCCCTACGCGGACGCCGGCATCACCGCCTACCGCGCGGCCAAGCGGGCCGCGGTCCACCTCTACCCGGGCACCCGGTGCGCCGTCATCGGCGTCGGGGGGCTGGGCCACATCGCGGTGCAGGTCCTGCACGCCCTCTGCGCAACCGAGGTGATCGCGGTGGACCGCTCGGCCGGGGCCCTCGAGCTGTGCGAGAAGCTCGGCGCGGAGCACCTCGTCAACGCCTCCGAGGGCGACCCGGTCGAGCAGGTGAAGGAGCTCACGGGCGGCCACGGTGCCGAGGCCGTCATCGACTTCGTCGGCGAGGGGAGCGCCTGCGAGCAGTCGGTGAAGATGCTCCGCAACGGCGGCATCTACTGGGTCGTCGGGTACGGCGGCATGATCCAGGTCCCGGCGATCGACATGATCTTCAGCGAGATCGCGGTCGTCGGCAGCCTCGTCGGCAACTACAACGAGCTGGCCGAGCTCATGACGCTCGCCGGCCAGGGCAAGGTCCACCTGCACGGGGCGGAGTACCGGCTGGACGACATCAACACGGCGATCCACGACCTCGAGGGAGGACGGCTCCGGGGTCGCGGGGTCCTCGTGCCGTAGCACCGGGGCGGCCCCGTCCGGCGGGGTCGCCCGGGGCCACCCGGCCCGGTCCGGGGACAGGGCCGTGCGCTACACTTCCCGGCCGCCCGACCGCCAGGAGCACCGATGGCCCACGTCCAACTCACGGCGAGCCCGCGCACCGAGCTCGGCAGCGCGAACACCCGCAGGCTGCGCCGGCGCGGCCTGGTGCCCGGCGTGCTCTACCGATCGGGAGAGGACTCCCTCGCGCTCGCGGTCGACGACCGCGACCTGCGCCGGGCGATCCTCAACGAGGGCGGCCGCACGTCCGTGATCGACCTGACCGTGGACGGCACGACGGTGCCCGCGATCCTCAAGGACCACCAGGTCCATCCGGTGCGCAGCTCCTTCATGCACGTCGACTTCCAGCAGGTGGACCTCACGGAGGCAATCGTGGTCACCGTGCCGCTCACGCTCGTGGGCAACGCCATCGGCGTGCGCGACGGCGGGGTGCTCGACCAGCCGGTGCGCGAGCTGACCGTGCGGGCGCTGCCGGAGTCCATCCCCGAGCGCGTCGAGCACGACGTGAGCGAGATGCAGGTGGGCGACAGCCTGAACGTGTCGAACCTCTCCGCGCCGGAGGGCGTGGAGCTCGTGGACGATCCGGATCAGGTGGTCGCCTCCGTGACGACCCCGACCACGATCGCCGAGGAGCCCGTCGAGGAGGAGGCGCTCGAGGAGGGCGCCGAGCCCGCCGAGCCGGAGATCGTGGGCGACGAGGAGTCCGACGAGGGATAACGGCGACGTCCGGCTCCTCGTGGGGCTCGGGAACCCAGGCTCTCGCTACGCGCGCACGCGGCACAACGCGGGCCAGGTCGTGGTGGAGCGGGTGGCCGCGCGGCTCGGCGCCGGGCGTGCCAAGGTCCGCTACGCCGGGTACTTCCGCGAGGCCCGGGGACCGCACGGCCCGCTCGGCATCTTGATCCCGACCACCTACATGAACGACGCCGGGCGCTCGGTCGGGCCGGCGGCCGGCGCGCTCGGGGCCCGGCCCCACCAGGTGCTGGTCGTGCACGACGAGCTCGACCTGCCGTTCGGGGCCGTCCGGGGGAAGGCCGGCGGCGGCGCGGGCGGCCACAACGGCGTCCGGTCCGTGATCGCCGGGCTCGGCACCGGCGACTTCCTGCGCGTGCGCCTCGGCATCGGCCGGCCGCCGCGGGAGTTCCGGGGCGACGAGGCGGACTGGGTGCTCATGCCCTTCGGCGAGCCCGCAGAGGAGGTCGAGGCGCTCCTGGCCACCGGCGTCGCGTTCGTCGAGTCCGTGCTCGAGGAGGGCATGGACGGCGCGATCGCGCGCTTCCACGCGGCCGAGCCGGGATCCCGCGCCCGCGCCCGTCGCGAGCGGCGCGACGCGGCCGAGCCGGAGGTGGCGGGGGAGGACCCGGCATGAGGGACGCGCTCGCCCGCCTGCTCCTGGCCCGGCCCCCGGTCGCGGAGGCCGCCTCGGCGCTCGCCTCGGGCATGCGCCGCGGCGCGCTCGCCGTCGGCCGGCCGGCCTGGCCCGCCGTGCTCGCGGCGCTCGCCGACCCGGACGGGCCGGCGGTGCTCGCCGTCGTGGGCGGCGACGAGGAGGCGCGCGACCTCGCCGGCGACCTCGCGGCGCTGGCGGGCGACCGCGTGGCGCTCTGGCCCTCCCGCGGCATGCCGGCGGGGGAGGGGCTCGGGCCCGCGCCGCACCTCGTGGGCCAGCGGGCCCGTGCCCGCGCGGCGCTACGGCGCCCGGGCGCGATCGTGGTGAGCAGCGTGGCCGCCCTCGTCGAGCGGCTCGCCGCGGAGGACCCGGCGCCGCTGGAGCTGGTGGCCGGCGAGGAGGTGCAGGGCGAGGTCCTCGAGCGCCTCGCCGGCCTCGGCTACGAGCGCGTCCCGCAGGTCGAGGAGCGCGGCGAGACGTCGACGCGGGGCGGCATCGTCGACGTCTTCGGCTCGACGGCGGACCTGCCGGTGCGCCTCGACACGTTCGGCGACGAGATCGAGGAGATCCGCGCCTTCTCGCCGTTCACCCAGGTCACGGTCCGGCGCCTGCCGCGAGCGACCATCTGGCCGGCGGCCGAGCCCGGCGACGCACGCCTGGTCGAGGCGCTCGAGGCCGTCGAGGCCTCCGGCGCGCGGGTGGTGCGGCTGGCGCCCGCCGAGCACCCCGCCGCCCTGGCGCGGGCGCTCGAGCTCGTGGAGGAGGAGGCCGCCGCCGGCATGGTCGGCGAGCCCGAGCCGCTCCTTGCCGGCCTGGAGCGCGCCGCGCGGCTCGACCTCGCCCCGCCGGCCGGCGGGGCGGCCGCCTTCGACGCCCAGGAGACGCGCTTCGCGACGCGCGGGGTCACCGAGGCGGCGGCCGAGCTCGACCGGATGGCCAAGGCGAACATGCGGGTGGTCGTCGCGTTCACGCGCCGCGGCGAGCTCGAGCGCGCGGCCGCCCAGCTCGAGCGCGTCCACCCGCGCGTCGTCGAGGCCGGCGACCCGCTGCCGCGGCCGGGCGTCGTGGGCCTGACCCGCCTGCCCATCCGCAACGGCTTCGTCTCGCGCGACCTCGGGCTCGCCCTCGTCCCGGACCACCAGCTCCTGCGCCGCCGCCGCGCCCCGGCGCGCCGGGTCCCGGCCGGCCGGCGCCTCTCGAGCCTGCTCGAGCTCCGCCCAGGCGACCACGTCGTCCACGAGGACCATGGCATCGGCCGCCTGATCGGCTTCGAGACCCGCGAGGTGGCCGCGGTCACCCGCGACTACCTGGCGCTCGCCTTCGCCGGCGAGGACCGCGTGTGGGTGCCGAGCGACCAGCTGGACAAGATCACGCGCTACATCGGCGCGGACGGCACCGCGCCGCCCCTCTCGCGCCTGGGCGGCCGCGCCTGGGACCGCCTCAAGGCGCGCGCCCGGGCCGCCGTCCAGGAGATGGCCGGCGAGCTGTTCGCGCTGTACGAGGCGCGCGGGCGGGCGAGCGGCGTCGCGTTCCCGGAGAATGAGCCGGAGATGGCCGAGCTCGAGCGCGGCTTCCCGTACCGGGAGACGCCGGACCAGGAGCGGGCGATCGACGAGGTGATGTCGGACATGGAGCGTCCCCGTCCCATGGACCGGCTGATCTGCGGCGACGTCGGCTTCGGGAAGACGGAGGTCGCGATCCGGGCCGCCTACAAGGCGGTACTAGCCGGCAGGCAGGTGATGGTGCTGGTGCCGACCACCCTGCTCGCCCAGCAGCACCTCGGCACGTTCCGGGAGCGCTTCGCCGACCTGGCGGTCAGCGTCGACATGGTGAGCCGGCTCCGCAGCGCCCAGGAGCAGCGGCAGACCCTCGCCGCCTTCGCCGGGGGCGGCCTGGACATCCTGATCGGGACCCACCGCCTGCTCGGGATGGACGTCGAGCCGAAGGACCTGGGCCTGGTGGTGGTCGACGAGGAGCAGCGCTTCGGTGTCGCCCAGAAGGAGGCGCTGCGACGCCTGCGCCTGCGGGTGGACGTGCTCGCCCTTTCGGCGACCCCGATCCCGCGCACGCTCCAGATGTCGCTCTCCGGCCTGCGCGACATCAGCGTGATGGAGACCCCGCCACCCGGGCGGCGGGCGATCGCCACGCACGTCGGCGAGCTGGACGAGACCGTGGTGCGCGAGGCGCTCGAGCGCGAGGCGGCGCGCGGCGGCCAGAGCTTCTGGCTGCACAACCGCGTCGAGACGATCGACGAGGCGGCCGAGCGGGTGAGGCAGCTCGTTCCCGGGCTGCGGGTGCTCGTCGCGCACGGGCAGATGGGGGAGAGCGACCTCGAGGAGGCGATGCTCGCGTTCCTGCGCGGCGAGGGCGATGTGCTCGTCAGCACGACCATCATCGAGTCCGGCCTCGACATCCCGAACGCCAACACGCTGATCGTGGAGCGCGCGGACCTGCTCGGGCTCGCCCAGCTCTACCAGATCCGCGGCCGGGTGGGGCGCTCGGCCGTGACCGCCCATGCCTACCTCCTCTATCCGGACGCGGCCGCCCTGACGCGCGAGGCCGCGGCCAGGCTGCGGGCGGTGGCCGACTACACGGAGCTCGGCAGCGGCCTGCGAATCGCCATGCGCGACCTGGAGATCCGTGGGGCGGGCAACCTGCTCGGCGACGAGCAGAGCGGCCACGTCGCCGCCATCGGCTTCGAGCTCTACGTCCAGATGCTCCACGACGCGATCTCGGCTCGGCGCGGGGAGGCCGTGCCCGAGCGCGAGGCCCGCATCGAGCTGCCGGTCTCGGCCTACATCCCGACCGAGTACGTGGCCTTCGAGGCGGCCAAGGTCGACCTCCACCGCCGGATCGCGATGAGCGAGGACGAGGAGGCGCTCGCCCACCTGTCCGCCGAGATCGGGGACCGCTTCGGCGAGCCGCCGCCGCCGGTCGAGGCGCTCGTGGCCCTCCAGCGACTGCGGCTCAAGCTGGAGCGCCTGGGCGCCCAGCGGCTCTCGGTCCGCCAGGGGCGCATGGTGGTGGCGCCGGTCTCGCTCACCAGCGCCGCCATCCGCTCGCTGCGGGAGGCGGAGGCTCGGGCGGTGTACTCGTCGGCCGAGCGGACGGTCTCGGCGCCGGCCCCGGCGGCGCCGGCCGAGCGCCTCGCCACGGCCGAGCGGGTGCTGGACGCCCTGCTCGGGGCGGTCGCGCTGGCCGCCTGACGGAGCGCTCACCGGGCGGCGCGGAGGCGCCGGGGGCCGCTGCTACCATCGCTCTCCGTGTCCCGTTCAGAGGTCAGCAGAGCAGCCCGCGCGCTCGCGGCCCTCGTCGTCGTTGCAGGGCTCGGCATCGGCCTCGCCGCCTGCGGGGGCGGGGGATCCGGCGGAGGCTCGTCTGACAGCAGCGCCGTCGCGGTCACGGTCGGCAAGGACCGCATCAGCGAGGGCGAGGTGCAGCGGCGGGCGCTCTTCATGGGCTCGCAGATCGGTGCGGCGCCGGACCCGAAGACCGCGGAGTTCGCGGTCCTGCGGCGCCAGGCCGCCGAGAGCCTCGTCGACGAGCGCATCTACCACCGGCTCGCCCTGTCCTGCGGCAAGCCGTGCCGGGTGACCGACGCGCAGGTCCAGAAGGCCGTGGACAATGTGCGCACCAGCCAGTTCGGCGGCTCCCAGTCGCAGCTCGAGGCGGCGCTCGCCCAGCGCGGCATCACCATGAACGACCTCCACGCCATCCTCCGCGGCCAGTTCGAGCAGCAGAAGCTCGGGAACCGCATCCGCAACCCCGTGCGCTACACGGACGCGGAGGCGCAGCGCTTCTACCAGGCCCACCTCGCCCAGTACCGCGTGAAGTCCCAGCGCCGCGCCAGCCACATCCTGCTGGCAACCCGCGCGGCCGCCGAGCGCGTGCGCGCCCAGGCGACGCCGGCCGACTTCGGGCAGCTCGCGAAGAAGTACTCGATCGACACCGGCTCGAAGGCCAGCGGTGGGGACATCGGCACGATCCCGGGCGACTTCGTGCCCGAGGTGAACGCGGCGCTCGCGGAGCTGAAGCCCGGCGTGGTCAGCCAGCCGGTGCACAGCCAGTTCGGCTGGCATCTCCTCCTGATCCGCCAGTCGGCCGCGCGCCAGAAGACCTTCTCCGAGGTGCGCAAGACCATCGTGGACTCGCAGCTGCTCGTCCGCCAGAACGCCGCCGTGACGCGCTGGGAGAAGACGGTGCTCGCCAAGCAGCGCAAGCAGGCTCGCTACGTCGACACGGCCCTCGCCCCGCCGAAGCCCGCGAAGGCCCCGGCGAAGGCGGCCACCAAGACCACTCCGGCGACGAAGACGACCGCGCCGGCAACCAAGACGACGCCGGCCACGCCCTACCCATGACCGTGATGGTGGTCGGCCTCGGCCCGGGTGACCCGGACGCCGTGCCGATCGCCGCGGTGCGCGCGCTCGAGCGGGAGGGGCCGCTGCTCGCGCCGGCGCTCGACCCGGCTCTCGCCGCGCTGCTCCCGCGCGCGCCGGAGCCGCTCGGCCCGCTCGGCGAGATCCCCGACGGCGCCGTCGTCGCCGCGCCGGACGCCGAGGCGCTTCGCATCGCGCGCGCCCTGCCCGGCGCCGAGACGCTCCCTCCCCGCCCGGCGCTCCGCGCCCGCGTGATCGGCGCAGGGGTCGCCCGCCTGGCCGAGGTGGGCGCGCACCTGAGGCGCGAGTGCCCCTGGGACCGGGAGCAGACCGCCGCCACCATCGTGCCGCACACGATCGAGGAGGCCTTCGAGGTGGCGGAGGCCGTGGCCGCGGGCGACGTGCCGCGGCAGGCGGACGAGATCGGCGACCTGCTCTTCCAGGCGGTGTTCCTGGCCCAGCTCCTCGAGGAGTCAGAGGCGATCGACCTCGGCAGCATCGCCGACGATCACGCCACCAAGCTCGTGGCCCGCCACCCGCACGTGTACGGCGACGCGGTGGCCGCCGACGCGCGCGGCGTGCGCGGCCTGTGGGAACGGCAGAAGCGGGAGAGCCGCGGGCAGGGCATCTTCCACGACCTCCCGCCCGGGCTGCCGGCCCTCGCCTATGCGACCAAGGCCCAGCGCCGCGCGGCCGCCGTCGGGTTCGAGTATCCGGACGTGGACGCCGCGCTGGACAAGCTCCGCGAGGAGCTCGGCGAGCTGGAGGCGGCGCCCGGCGGCCGCGAGCTCGGCGACGTCCTCTTCGCCTGCGTGGCCGTGGCGCGCATGCTGGGCGAGGACCCGGAGCTGGCGCTGCGAGCCGCCGCGGGGCGGTTCCGGCAGCGGGTGGAGCGGGCGGCCGAGCTGGCCGCCGAGGCCGGCGAGCGCTTCGAGGAGCTCGACCCGGGCGCGCAGCTCGGCTGGTACGAGCAGGCCCGCGCGGCGCCCGGCGCGAGCCCGGCCTGACGGCCGGCCGGCGGCCGACCGGCCGGGATGGCGTGGGTAGACTCCGCGGCCGTCCCGCAGCCGACCCGGAGCGCCCATGTCACAGATCCGCCGCGTCCGCGCTCGTCAGATCCTCGACTCCCGGGGCCAGCCGACCGTCGAGGTCGAGGTGGAGCTCGAGTCCGGCGCGGTCGGCCGGGCCGCGGTGCCGTCCGGGGCGAGCACCGGCACGCACGAGGCCCTCGAGCTCAGGGACGGCGACGCGAGCGCCTACGCGGGCAAGGGCGTGCTCAAGGCCGTGGCCAACGTGGAGGACGAGCTGGCCGGGGCGCTCGCCGGGCGGGAGGCATCGGACCAGGCGATCGTGGACCGCACGATGCTGGAGCTCGACGGCACGCCCACCAAGTCGCGCCTCGGCGCCAACGCGATCCTCGGGTGCAGCCTCGCCGTCGCCGCGGCGGCGGCCGTGGACGCGGGCCTGCCGCTCTACCGCTATATCGGCGGGGCCCGGGCCCACCTGCTCCCGGTCCCGATGATGAACATCCTGAACGGCGGCGCCCACGCGGACAACACCGTGGATCTGCAGGAGTTCATGATCGCGCCGGTCGGCGCGCCGACCTTCTCGGACGCGCTCCGGATGGGCAGCGAGGTCTACCACGCGCTCAAGGGCGTGCTGCGCTCGCGCGGCCTCGGCACCGGCGTGGGCGACGAGGGTGGCTTTGCGCCGGACCTCGCCAGCAATCGCGACGCCCTCGAGGTGATCGTGGCGGCCATCGAGACGGCCGGCTACCGCCCGGGCGAGGACGTGGCGCTGGCCCTGGACGTGGCGGCGACCGAGCTGCACCGGGACGGCGCCTACCGGCTCGAGGGCGAGGGCCGCACGCTCTCGGCCGCGGAGCTCGTGGACCTCTACGCGGAGCTCGTGGACGAGTACCCGATCGTCTCGATCGAGGACGGCATGTCCGAGGAGGACTGGGACGGCTGGGCGGCGATGACGGCCCGCCTGGGCGAGCGCGTGCAGCTCGTCGGCGACGACGTGTTCGTGACCAACCCGGAGCGCCTCCACCGCGGGATCGAGGACGGCGTCGCCAACGCGATCCTGATCAAGCTCAACCAGATCGGGACGCTGACCGAGACGCTCGCGACGATCGACATGGCCTCTGCTGCGGGGTACGCGTCGATGATCTCCCACCGCTCCGGCGAGACGGAGGACACGACCATCGCCGACCTCGCCGTCGCGACCGGCGCCGGGCAGATCAAGACCGGCGCGCCGGCGCGCAGCGAGCGGGTCGCCAAGTACAACCAGCTGGTCCGCATCGAGGAGTGGCTGGGCCCGGCGGGCTCCTATGCGGGGCGCGCCACATTCGCCAGATGACCCCGTCCGCCCGCGCCGCGCCGGCAGGAGTGCGCGCCGCGAGGGCGTACGCGGAGGGTGGACCGCCGACCGCCGAGCCCCACCGGGAGGGCCGCACC
>DATFWK010000198.1:0-2628 GCA_035259345.1 Miltoncostaeaceae bacterium
CGACGGCCGCCCCCGGGAGTGCCGCTGCATCGCCGTCGAGGCGATGGCGATCGGGTGGACCGGGCCGGGCGTGCCGCTGGCCCCGGCGGCCGACCCGGGCGACGAGGTGCTGGACGTCGTGATGATCGAGGACGGCGACCGCGCGGAGCTCGGGGCATACGTCGACGAGCGCCTGCGGGGGCGCTTCCCGCGCCCGCCCGAGCTCCCCCGGACGCGGTGCCAAAGCGCGACCCTGGCGGCCCCGCCCGGCTCGGCGCTTCGGATCGACGACGTGCTCTGGGAGCCGCCCCGGACGACGGACGGACGGGCCCGGCTCGTCGCGACGGCGGCGGCCGCCGTCGTCGAGATGCTGCTTCCGTAACGCCTCGCGGCGGCCCGTCGCCGGCGGGCCCGCTGCGTCGTTAGGAGTCTGTGAGGGCGCCGTTTTGCCGCCTCGGGCACCGGGTAGCCCAGGCATCGAATGTCCTCGCCGCTCCCTCGTGCGGAGGCCCCTGCCTCCGTCGCGCCCTTTTCTCCTGCCCGGGCCCGAGCCGGCTCCGACACCCCTCCCGTCGTCTCGGTGGTGATCCCGTGCCGGAACGAGCGCGTGACGATCGAGGGGCTGCTCGAGGCTCTGCGCGGCCAGAGCTACCCGGCCGAGTCGATGGAGATCGTCGTCGTCGACGGCATGTCGGACGACGGCACGCGCGAGGTCGTGCGGGCGGCGGCGCATGAGCGGCGGCCGCCGCTCGTGCGTCTGCTCGACAATCACGGGCTCACCGTGCCGCGGGCCATGAACGTCGGCATCACGGCCGCCAGGGGGGCCATCGTCGTCCGCCTCGACGCGCATTCGGTGCCTGCCCCCGACTACGTCCAGCGCTGCGTTACGGCGCTCGACACCGGTAAGGGCGACTGCGTCGGCGGCGCGTGGACCGTCCGGCCCGGCGCGCCGGGCGCGGTCGCCGGGGCCATCGCGCTCGCCGCGGGGCACCGGCTGGGCGCGGGCGACGCGCGGTACCGAATCGGCGGCAACGCCGGACCGGTGGACACCGTCCCCTTCGGGGCCTTCCGGCGCGAGACGCTCCTGCGCGCCGGCCTCTTCGACGAGGACCTCACGGTCAACCAGGACTACGAGCTCAACACCCGGCTCCGCACGGCGGGCGGGGTGGTCTGGTTCGACCCCGCGATCCGCTGCGCCTATTTCGCGCGCCCGCGGCTCCGGGCGCTCTGGCGCCAGTACTGGCGCTACGGCCGCGGCAAGCGGCGGATGCTGAGTCGCCACCCCGCGTCACTGCGGCCGCGGCAGGCCGTGCCGCCCCTCTTCGTGGCGAGCGTCGTCGGGCTCTCGCTCGCGGCCGTCCCCGTGGCGCGCGCGCGGGCGCCACTGGCGCTGCTCGTCGGCGCCTACGCCGCGGCCAACGCGGTCGCCGTCACCGGCATGGTCCGGCGCGGCGCCGACCGGCGGGCGGCGGCCCTCGCGCCGCTTGCCTTCGCGACGATGCACGTCGCCTGGGGCGCCGGCTTTCTCACCGGCCTCGTCACCGGTCGTGGGGTGGGGCCCGCGGCCGGGGGCTCCTCCGCAGCCACCCCGCGGCCGTGACGACGAGCAGCCGGTCGACCACGGCTCCGCCCAGCACGGTCCCGCTCCCCACGGCACCAGCCGACAGCGTGCCGCTCGTCCGGCGCGGCGACGGGATGAAGGTGCGCCGGCTCTCGATCGCCCGCCTGGGCGCCGAGGACCTGGAGCGCTGGCGCGAGCTGGCCGAGCGCGCGGTCGAGCCGAACCCGTGCTACGAGCCGGAGTTCCTCAGGCCGGCCGCCGCGGCGCTCGGCCCCGCCGACCTCGAGCTCGTGATCGTGAGCGAGCGCGGGCGCTGGCGCGCGCTCGTGCCCGTCCAGCGGGTCTGGCGGCTCGGCGGGCTCCCCGCACCGGCGGTCGCGACCTGGAGGGACCCCCTGTCGTTCCTCGACACCCCGCTCATCCACACGGAGGCCGCCGAGGCCGCGGCGGCCAAGGTCGTCGAGGAGGTCGCAGGCGTCGGGTCCATCCTCGGCCTCGTCCTCCGGCGGGTGGGCCGGGGCCCGGTCGCCGACGCCTTCGCCGCGGCGCTGCCGCCGGCGCGTCGCGCCGTCGTCCTCACCGAGCACACCCGCGCGGCCGCCTACCGCTGGGACGGGCCCGACGGCGCGGGCTCGCGAACGGATCGCAAGAAGGCCCGGCGCGTCGAGCGCGAGCTGGGCCCGCTCGCGGTCACCCGGCGCGTCGGGGACGCCGCGTCGGTCGATGACTTCCTCGCGCTCGAGGCGACCGGCTGGAAGGGGCGCGCGGGCACGGCCATCGCCACCCGGCCCGCCCAGGCCGAGTTCTTCCGGCGCATGGCGCGGGGCTTCGCGGAGCGGGGAAGCCTCGAGACCGTCGCGCTGCACGCGGGCGGTGAGCTGCTCGCCATGAAGGTGAACCTGGTCGTGGCCGGGGTCCGGTACCACATGAAGATCGCCTACGACGAGCGCTTCGGCCGCTACTCCCCGGGTCGCCTGCTGGAGCAGCACGTCCTCGCGGCGTTCCGCGTGGAGGAGTCCCTCCTGATGATGGACTCGTGCGCGTCAGCGGCGGGCGGCCTCCTCGACGACGTGCTCCCGAGCCGGCGC
>DATFWK010000199.1:0-16650 GCA_035259345.1 Miltoncostaeaceae bacterium
CCTTGAGCTCGGCCTCGGTGGCGCGCATCTCCCCCACGAGCCGCTCCGCCTCGGCGTCGAGCCCGGCCTCCCCCTGCCGCTGGCGGTACACCACGTGACCGAGCTCCTCCGCGAAGCCGTTGAGCTTCCGCTTCAGGTTGAACTCGGTGGTCTTGTCCTTCGCCTGGGAGATGCCGTCCTGGGCCAGCTTCGCGACCTTGCTGGCCGCGTCCTTCGCCTTCTCGGTGATCTCCGCCATCACGCCTCCTTCGCGGTTCCGGCGGCGCGAGTCTATCCGTCAGGCATTGTCCTCGCGCCAGACCATCACGGCGAAGATCGTGGCCACCAGGCCGCCGATGAAGCCGAGCCACGCCCCGTACTTCAGGTTCGACAGGTCGATGAGGTGGATGACCGCCCAGAACCCGACCAGCCCGCACAGGATCGCCGCGAGGCCGCTCGAGGAGAGCTGCGGCGGGAGGTTCATGTTGACGACGTCGGCGAGCAGGACCACGCCGGCCGCGATCGCGATGATCAGCGCCAGGAACCAGGAGTCGATGTCCGTCCCGTTGTTGCTGATGCTCAGGGGCCCCACGTCGACGCCGGTCCACTTCAGGAAGAGGCTGATGATGAAGAGGACGAGGCCGGCGATGGCGATGTAGACCTTCTGCTCGCGGGTCAAGGCGTTCACTGCGGGTCTCCTGTCGGGAAGGGGGCCGGCCTGACCGGCGGGTTGTGGCCCGGGATCACCAGCGCCGGGTCGAGGGCCCGGATGCGGCGGAAGGCGGCCAGGTGCGCCTCCCGCTCGGGGAAGCCCTCCGGCAGGTCCATCCGCTCGAACCAGGACGGGTCCGGGCCGAGCGTGTCGCCGGCGACCACCACGGTGCCGGCGTCGGCGTCCACCACGACCACGATGTGGCCGGGGGCGTGCCCGGGCGTGTGGACCCACCGGAGCCCGGGCTCGATCTCGCCCTCGTCGCCGGCGAGCCGGTGCACCCGTACGTCGTCGAGCAGGCCGCGCTGGCGGCGCCCGTGCGGCGCGTCGAGCTCGAGCTCGTGCACGTAGACGTCCGCGTCGCCGAGCTGCGGCAGGGCCGAGAGGTGGTCCGAGTGGAGGTGGGTCATCACCACCTTCCGTACGTCATCGGGGGCCAGGCCCCTGCGTGCGAGCGCGCCGACCAGGATGTCGCCCTGCGTCTGGTAGCCCGGGTCCACGACCACCGGCTCCGGCCCGGTGAGCAGCACGGTGTTCGGCCACGCGATCATCCCGTGCACCGCGTCGGGCAGCCCGCGGTATGCCCGGAAGGTGCCCGCCGAGCTCGAGCCGCGCACCTCCATGATCTCGTCGCCGAGGATCGCGAGCACCAGGCGGTATGCCGGCACCAGCACCTCGGCGCGCCACGGCCCGCCTACCGCCGCACCTCCGCGCCCTCGCCGGGCACGCGCCGCGCGTCCGGGTCCGGGGCGTAGCAGGGGGCGCTCGTGAACGGCGCGACCGGGTCGCCCACCTTCGAGCGCAGCCTGAGCGCCTGGGCCGCGAGCTCGTCGCGGTTGCGCGCGACCTGGCGCGCGAGCGCGATGGCGACGACGCCCGCCCCGATCATCCAGCGGCCCCGGCGCCGTCGCGAAGCCCTGTCCATCCGCGCTACTTCAGGAGGCCAAGGAACTCGTCGACCGGGATGGCCGTGAGCGTCTGGAAATGCGCGGTGCCACGCGAGGCGAGCTCGACGGAGACCCGCGCGATGACCCGCTCGTCCGGCGCCTCGACGATGTTGACGAAGTCGTATGGCCCCAGCACCGCCCACTGCTGGACCACCTTCGCCCCCATCTGCTCGATCTCCTGGTTGACCTCCTTGAGACGGGACGGGTTCGCCTTGAGCGTCCCGGCCCCGTGCGGGCTGAGGGTGCTGAGCAGGATGTAGGTCGGCACGGCGCCTCCGTGTGGAGCCGGTTGGCCCGGCCCGGGCCGGTGCCCGCCGGGAGCGGGCTCCGGCGGGACGGTATCACCCGCCGAGCGGGCATTCGGCGGCCCGTTTTCGACGGTCGACGCCGCCCGGTGGACTACGATCTGGCCATGACACGGACCGGCCTCCTGGGCTCCCCGGCGCGGGCGTCGGCGGTGGGCATCGCCTCGGGGGCGGCGCTGGTCGCCGCGGTGTTCCTTCCTTGGTACCAAGGGAACCTGGGCGCGCCGACGGTGCCGGGCGGCCGCAGCGGCTGGGAGTCCACCACGGTGGCCAAGGGCGTCTTCGTGCTCGCCCTGGTCGCGCTCGTCGCGGCGCTCGTCATCGCCGCCGACGTCGCCGACGTCGTGCCGCTCGAGCGGCGGACCGCGGAGTCGCTCGCCTGGCTCCTGGTCGCCTCGTCGATCGTGGCCGGGGTCCTGATCGGCTACCGGCTCGCCCGGCCGCCGGGACCGGCGGAGTTCCTGTCCCGCGACATCGGCCTCTTCCTCGGCGTGGCGGCCGCCGTCGGCGGCGCGGTCGCCGGGCTCGCCCAGCTGGCCCGCCGGGAATGAGCCAGGAGGCGGGAGCGCCCGCGCTCTCCGTCGTCATCCCGGCCTACAACGAGGAGCGCCGGCTGCCGCGGACGCTCGAGGGATGGCTCTCGTACCTGGCGGCGCGGCCGGAGCAGGCGGAGATCGTGGTCGCCGACGACGGCAGCCGGGACGGGACGGCGCGCGTCGTCGAGGAGGCCAGGGACGCCGCGACGGCCGTGCGCCTCGTGCGGCTCGAGCAGAACCAGGGCAAGGGCGGCGCCGTGCGCGCGGGCATGCTCGCCGCGCGCGGGGCCCTGCGCTTCCAGGTGGACGCCGACCTCAACATCGCGCCGTCCCACGTCGACGGCGCGCTCGCGATCCTGGGCTCCCGGGCCGACCTGGTCGTCGGGCGGCGGAGCCTCTCGGAGTACGCCTCGGAGGAGCGGAGCCTCACCCGCCTGGCCGCCGGCGCCGCCGTCCAGGTGACGCGCCGCCTGATCGTCATGCCGCGCATCTCGGACACCCAGGCCGGCTTCAAGGGCTACCGCGCGGAGCTCGCCGAGGCGGTGTTCCGCCGGGCGCTCATCCGCTCGTTCGCGTTCGACATCGAGGCGATCTTCCTCGCCCGCAGGCTCGGGGCCAGGATCGTCGAGATGCCGGTGCAGGTCGAGTACCGGGCCGACTCGACCTACGACGTGCGGCGCGACCTGCCCCCGTTCCTGCGCGACATCGCCCGGATCAGGCTCAACGCGATCCGGGGGCGCTACCGCTCACCGTGAGCACCGCTCCCGGCTCGGCGACGCTGAAGGCGTAGCCGCCGTCCGGGGCGGCGTCGACCTCGACGGACGCCCCGTCCGGGATCTCCCCGGCCAGGATGCGCCGGGCCAGCTCGTCCTGGACGCGCCGCTGGATCACCCGCTTGAGCGGCCGGGCGCCGAACGTCGGGTCGTAGCCCTCCTCGGCGATGCGCTCGCGGGCGGCCGGGGTCAGCGTGAGCGTGACGCTCCGCTCCGCGAGCCGGTCCGCGAGCCGCGCGACCTGGAGGTCGACGATGCGGTCGATCTCCTCCCGCTTCAGCCGGTGGAAGACCACGATCTCGTCGACGCGGTTCAGGAACTCCGGGCGGAAGTGGCGCCTGAGCTCCTCCAGCACCATGGCCTCGGCGATCTCCGGCGCGTGCCCCTCGGCCAGCAGGTGGCTGCCGACGTTCGAGGTCATGATCACGACGGTGTTGGAGAAGTCCACCGAGCGCCCCTGGCCGTCCGTCAGGCGGCCGTCGTCGAGCAGCTGGAGCAGCACGTTGAAGACGTCCGGGTGAGCCTTCTCGATCTCGTCGAGCAACAGCACCGCATACGGGCGGCGCCGGACGGCCTCGGTCAGCTGGCCGCCCTCCTCGAAGCCCACGTAGCCGGGCGGGGCGCCGATGAGCCGAGCGACCGCGTGGCGCTCCATGTACTCGCTCATGTCGATGCGGACCATCGCCCGCTCGTCGTCGAACATGAACCACGCCAGCGAGCGGGCCAGCTCGGTCTTCCCCACGCCGGTCGGGCCCAGGAAGATGAACGAGCCGATCGGCCGGCCCGGGTCCGAGAGCCCGGCGCGCGCGCGCCGGAGCGCGTTGGCGACGGCCTCGACGGCCTCGTCCTGACCCACGACACGCTCGTGGAGGCGCTCCTCCATGTGGACGAGCTTCTCGACCTCGCCCTCCATCAGGCGGCTCACCGGGACGCCGGTCCAGGTCGCGACCACCTCGGCCACGTCCTCCTCGTCGACCTCCTCCTTGAGCATGCGCCGGTCGGCCTGGCGCTCCATGAGCTCGTCCTGGGCGCGCGCCAGCTCCTGCTCGAGCTCAGGGATCGTGCCGAACTTGAGCCGGGCCGCCCCCTCGAGGTCGGCCTGACGCTCGGCTCGCTCCAGCTCGACCCGCGCCTGCTCGATGCCCTCCTTCGACACGCGGATGCGCTCGATCACCTGCTTTTCGAGGTCCCAGTGGGCCCGCAGCGCAGCGGCGTCCTCGCGCAGGTCGGCGAGCTCGCGCTGCACGGCCTCGCGGCGCGCCACGGAGACCGGGTCCGTCTCGGGCTTGAGCGCCTGCTCCTCGATCTCGAGCTGGATGATCCGCCGCTCGACCACGTCGAGCTCGGCGGGCATCGAGTCGATCTCGATCCTGAGGCGGCTGGCGGCCTCGTCCACCAGGTCGATCGCCTTGTCCGGCAGGAAGCGCCCCGTGATGTAGCGGTGCGAGAGGCGCGCGGCCGCCACCAGCGCGGCGTCGGTGATGCGCACGCCGTGGTGGACCTCGTACTTCTCCTTGAGCCCGCGCAGGATCGCCACCGTGTCCTCGACCGAGGGCTCGCCCACGTACACGGGCTGGAAGCGCCGCTCGAGCGCCGCGTCCTTCTCGATGTGCTTGCGGTACTCGTCGAGGGTCGTCGCGCCGACCGCGCGCAGCTCTCCTCGCGCCAGCATCGGCTTCAGCAGGTTGGCGGCGTCGACGGCGCCCTCGGCCGCGCCGGCGCCGACGATCGTGTGCAGCTCGTCGAGGAAGAGGATCACCTCGCCGGCCGCGTCCGCGATCTCCTTGAGCACGGCCTTGAGCCGGTCCTCGAACTCGCCCCGGTACTTCGCGCCGGCGATCAGCGCGCCGATGTCCAGGGCCACCACCCGCTTGTCGCGCAGTCCGTCCGGCACGTCGCCGGCCACGATGCGCTGGGCCAGGCCCTCGACGATGGCCGTCTTGCCCACGCCGGGCTCGCCGATCAGCACCGGGTTGTTCTTCGTCCGCCGCGACAGCACCTGGATGACCCGGCGCACCTCGTCGTCCCGGCCGATGACCGGGTCGAGCTTCCCGCGCCGGGCGAGATCCGTCAGGTCGCGCCCGTAGCGCTCGAGCGCCTGGTACTTGTCCTCCGGGTTCGGGTCGGTCACGCGGTGGGAGCCGCGCACCGCCTGGAGCGCCGCGAGCAGCCCGTCGCGCGTGACGCCTGCCGCGTGCAGGGCGGCCTGGGCGGGCGACGTGCGGCCCTCGAGCCCGAGCAGCAGGTGCTCCGTGGAGATGTACTCGTCGCCGAGGCGCTCGGCCTCGGCCCCGGCGGCGACGAGGACGTCGCGGAGCTCCTGGGAGATGGTCCGCTGGGATGCGCCGCGGACCACCGGCCGCCGCGCGACCGCGGCGTCGGCGTCGGCCTTCAGCCGGGCGGCGTCGGCCCCCGCCCGCTCCAGCACCGGCCCGACCACGCCCTCGGGCTGGTCGAGCAGCGCCGCGAGCAGGTGCTCGGGCTCGATGACCTGCTGGTCACGGGACTCGGCGGCCGCCTGGGCGGCGGCGAGGGCCTCTTGGGCCTTGACGGTGTACTGGTCGATGGGCACGTGCTTGCTGCTCCTGTCCTTCTACGGGATTCGGTTGATGATCGGTCGGATGCGGGGGACGAGCGCGTGGGAGCGCTCCGGGACGTGGACGATCTCGGCGCGCATCGCCCGGCGGGCCTCCTCGAGGTCGCGGAGGGCCTGCTCGGCCTGGCGCGCCAGCTCGGTCTCCAGCTCGCGCAGGCGAACCTGCGCCGCCGTGAGCATCCGCTCCAGCTCCATCACGCGCTCGATGCCCGCCAGGTTGAGGCCGGCCTCCGACAGGGCCTGGATCGCCCGCAGGCGGGCGATGTCCGCCTCGGAGTAGAGCCGGGTGCCCTTCGGGGTGCGCCCCGGGCGCACGAGGCCGCGCCGCTCGTAGATGCGCAGCGTCTGCGGGTGCATCCCGGCGAGCTCGGCGGCGATGCCGATCATGAAGAGCGGCCGGGTGTCGTAGGGGCCGGATGGCTCGCTCACGCGAACAGCTCCTTCCGCACGTCCCCGTTGTCCAGGCTGGCGAGGCGCTCGAGCGCCTCGCGCTGCTCGTCGCTCAGCTTCTTGGGCACCTCGATCTTGAGCCGCGCGATCAGGTCGCCGCGGCCGCCGCCCTTGAGCTTCGGCGCTCCCTTGCCCCGCACGCGCAGGTTGCGCCCGGTCTGGCTGCCGGACGGGACGGTGAGCGAGACCGGGCCCTCGAGCGTCGGGATCTGGACCTTCGCGCCCAGCGCCGCCTCGGAGATCGTCACCGGCACGTCCATCACCAGGTCGTCGCCCCGGCGCTCGTACAGGCGGCTCGGCGCGACGTGGGTCTCGACGACCAGGTCGCCCGCGGGGCCGCCGCGCAGGCCGGCCTGGCCGCGCCCGCGCTTGCGGATCTTCGTGCCGGTCTTGACCCCGGGCGGGATCGTCACCTGCTCGGTGCGCCGCACCTGGCGCACGCCGGCGCCGTGGCACGTCTCGCAGGGGTCGTCGACGACCGTGCCGGCGCCCCGGCAGGTCGGGCAGGGCTGGCTCATGACCTCGAAGCCGCCGAGGTTGCGCCCGACGACGCCGCGGCCGCGGCACTCCGGGCAGAGGTGCGGCGAGGTCCCCGGCTTGGCGCCGCTGCCGTTGCAGGTCGGGCAGGCCTCGGCCACGTCGACCGCGACCTGGACCTTCGCGCCCTCCATCGCCTGCTCGAACGAGACGCTCACCGCCGCCTCGACGTCCTCGCCCCGGCGGGGGCCGGCCTCGCGCTCGGCGCGGCGGCGCCGGCCGCCGAACATGCCGCCGAGGATGTCCCCGAGGTCGAACTCGCTGAAGTCGAACGGCTGGCCGCCGTCCCCCGGGCCCGGACCGCCGCCCGGCCCGAACATCGTCTGGCCGGCGTCGTAGCGCTTGCGCTTCTCGGGGTCCGACAGCACGTCGTGCGCGTGGGAGACCTCCTTGAAGCGCTCCTCGGCCTTCGGGTCGTCGGGGTTGCGGTCAGGGTGGTACTTGCGCGCGAGCTTGCGGTAGGCCTTCTTGATCTCCTCGTCGCTCGCGCTCTTCGTGACCCCGAGGACCTCGTACAGGTCCTGGCTCACGAAGCGTCGTCCTCCCCGGCCGGCGGCGAGGCGACGACCACGCGGGCGGGCCGCACCACGCTGTCGGCGAGGCGGTAGCCCTTGGCCGCCACGTGGACGACCGTGCCCTCGGGATGGTCGGCCGTCGGATGGCTCGAGACGGCCTCGTGGACGGTGGGGTCGAACGGCAGCCCGTCGGCCGGGATCTCGCCGAGGCCGCGGGCCTCGAGCGCCGCGACCAGCTGGGCGCGCACCATCTCCACGCCCGAGCCGACGGCGTGGCCCTGCTGCCCGAGCGCCTCGATCGCGCGCTCGAGGTTGTCGATCACGGGCAGGAGGTGCACGACCAGGTCGCGCACCGCCCCGTCCGCCATGGCCTGGCGGTCGCGCTCGACGCGCTTGCGGTAGTTCTCGAACTCGGCCTTGAGCCGCTGGAGCGCGTCGAGGTACTCGTCGCGCTCGCGTGCCAGCAGCTCGTAGTCCTCGACCGAGACGGCCGCGGGCTCCGGCGCCGGCTCGCCGCCGGCAGCGGCCGGCGTGCCCGCCGCCTGCGCGGGGGGCACGCCGCCATCGATGTGCCGGTGGTCCGTCACTCGGCGGGACCTGCCTCGATCGAGACCTTGCGCGGCCGGACCTCCTCGGCCTTCGGGACGGTGACCTCGAGGACGCCGTCGCGGAAGGTCGCGGCGATCTGGTCGCTCTTCACGCCCTGGGGGAGCGTGATCGAACGGGAGAACGTGCCGTAGGCGCGCTCGATACGGCTGAAGCGCCCCTCCTCGACGGTCTCCGTGAACCTCCGCTCGCCGGAGATCGTCAGGACGTTGTCGTCGACCTCCACGTCGACGTCGTCCTTGCCGAGGCCCGGGAGGTCCGCCTTGAGCACGATCGCATCGGCCGTCTCGACCAGGTCGATGGCCGGCGACCACGCCCGCGTACGCGGCACGTCGCCGAAGGCGCGGCCGAAGACGCGGTCCAGCTCGCTGCGGAAGACCGTGATGTCCCGGAGGGGATCGAATCGGACAAGGGTTGGCATGGGATGTCTTGCTCCTTCGTCTGCTGTGGGTTCAAGGACGCGCTCAGCGCGCGTCCTCGTCGATGACCTCGTACTCGGCGTCCTCGACCGTCTCCTCGGCCCCGGCGCCGTTCGTGCCGGCCTGGGACTGCTGCTGGGCCGACGCCTGCTGGTAGACCTGCTCGGAGAGCCGGTGCAGCGCCTGCTCGAGGCTGTCGGACTTGGCCTCGATGTCGTCCACGTCCTCGGTCTGGACGGCCTCCTTGACGGCCGCCATCGCGCCCTCGAGGTCACGCCGGACCTCGTCGGAGACCTTGTCGCCGTGCTCCCTGAGCTGGCGCTCGGCCTCGTAGGCCCGGGCCTCGCCCTTGTTGCGGGCGTCGGCGAGCCTGCGCAGGCGCTTGTCCTCCTCGGCGTGCGACTCGGCGTCGCTCACCATGCGGCGGATCTCCTCGTCCTTGAGGCCGCCCGAGGCGCGGATCTCGATCCGCTGCTCGTTGCCGCTCGCGAGGTCCTTGGCGCTGACGTTGACGATGCCGTTGGCGTCGATGTCGAAGGTGACCTCGATCTGCGGCACGCCGCGGGGCGCCGGCGGGATGCCGATCAGGCCGAACTTCCCGAGTGTCTTGTTGAAGGACGCCATCTCGCGCTCGCCCTGGAGCACGTGGATCTCGACCTGGGTCTGGTTGTCGTCCGCCGTCGAGAAGATCTCGCTCTTGCGGGTCGGGATGGTCGTGTTGCGCTCGATCAGGCGCGTGAAGACGCCGCCCTTGGTCTCGATGCCGAGCGAGAGCGGGGTCACGTCGAGCAGGAGGACGTCCTTGACGTCGCCCGCCAGCACGCCGGCCTGGATGGCCGCGCCGACGGCGACGACCTCGTCCGGGTTGACGCCCTTGTGGGGCTCCTTCCCGGTCAGCTGCTTGACGCGCTCCTGCACCACCGGCATGCGGGTCATGCCGCCGACGAGCACGACGTGGTCGATCTGCCCGGCCTTGCCGGAGTCCTCGAGCGCCTGCTTGGTCGGCCCGACGAGCCGGTCGAGCAGGTCTGCGGTCAGCTCCTCGAGCTTCGCCCGCGAGAGCGTGAGGTCGAGGTGCTTCGGCCCGCTCGCGTCCGCCGTCACGAACGGCAGGTTGATCGACGCGGTCGCGGTGGTGGAGAGCTCGATCTTGGCCTTCTCGGCCGCCTCGTAGAGGCGCTGGAGGGCCATCTTGTCCTGCGAGAGGTCGATGCCCTGCTCGCGGCGGAACTCGGCGACCATCCAGTCGACGATCGCCTTGTCGAAGTTGTCGCCGCCGAGGTGGTTGTCACCCGCCGTCGCCTTGACCTCGAAGACGCCGTCGCCGATCTCGAGGACCGACACGTCGAAGGTGCCGCCGCCGAGGTCGAAGACCAGGATCGTCTGGTCGGCGCCCTTGTCGAGCCCGTACGCGAGGGCCGCGGCGGTGGGCTCGTTGATGATGCGCTTGACGTCGAGGCCGGCGATCTTCCCGGCGTCGCGGGTCGCCTGGCGCTGGGCGTCGTTGAAGTACGCCGGCACCGTGATGACGGCGGAGTCGACGGTCTCGCCGAGGAACGCCTCGGCGTCCGTCCTGAGCTTCTGGAGGATCATCGCGCTGATCTCCGGCGGGCTGTACTCCTGTCCGCCGGCCTTGACCCGCACGTCGCCGTCCGGGCCACGCACGACCTCGTAGGGGACGATCTTCATCTCCTCGTCCACCTCGGCGTACTTGCGCCCCATGAAGCGCTTGATGCTGAAGACCGTGTTCTCGGGGTTGGTCACCGCCTGACGCTTGGCGACGGCGCCCACGAGGCGCTCACCGGTCTTGGAGAAGCCGACGACGGACGGAGTCGTGCGCCCGCCCTCGGCGTTGGGAAGGACCTCCGGGTCGCCACCCGTCAGGACGGCGACGCACGAGTTGGTCGTGCCGAGGTCGATGCCGATCGTCTTTGCCATTCGGAAGTTTCCTCCACGGGCCGCTGGCCCATTCGGTTAGTGATCTAGTGCCTTCGGCAGTATGAAATCTGAGTGCAGCTATGTCAAATCAATTCTGCGGGGCTTTGTGGGGCTCCCTTCGAGCCGCCGGGGGCGGGTGAAGAGGGACCGCCGAGGGTGGAGGCAAGGGGCTCCCATGCCGATGGCGATCCCGTGCACCTGAGCCTCCGGATCCTGGTGATCGCCGCCGGCCTGGCCGGCCTCGCCTGGTTGGTCGCCTCCCACCTACGCGGCCGCCCACGGCCGGTGCCGATCGTGCTGCTCGCGCTCGTCCTCGCCTACCTCGGCTTCGCCGAGTACCGGGCGCAGGCGGCGGAGGGTCGCTACGGCCGGATCGCGAGCGAGATCGCCCACCGCCCGGTCAAGGTCCGCTGCGAGGGCCTCGGGCACAGCCTCGTGAACATCGGGCAGGAGTGGGGCTATGTGGAGTTCGACGCCGACGGCGACCCGAGCGACACGACGAACCTCTCGCGCGACGCCTGCAAGGGCCTCGCCCGGTATGCCGGCGGCGACCGCGAGCGGCTTGACGACGACCTCGTGGTCGCCGTGCACACGCTCGCCCACGAGTCGATCCATCTCCGCGGCTGGACGAACGAGGCGCTCACGGATTGCTACGGCATGCAGTTCACGGCGCTCGTGGCGCGGCGGCTCGGCGCGACGGCGCGCCAGGCGCAGCGGCTGGCCCAGTACTACTGGGTGCGCATCTATCCGGAGATGCCGGAGGGCTATCGCACCGTCGAGTGTGTCGACGGGGGCCGGCTCGACCTCCACAAGGACTCCCCCGTCTGGCCCTGACGGGGCACGCTCCGGCGACGAACGGGCGGCCCCGGGCTGTTAGCCTCGCCGGGATGGCCGGACCGACACGCCTCGAACGTGCGCTCGCGGAGGGCCGTTTCGCCGTCACCGCCGAGCTCGGCCCGCCGAAGCACGCCGGGGCGGAGGCGGTCGCCGAGAAGGCCCGCGTGCTCGGGCCGGTGTGCGACGCGGTCAACGTCACGGACAACCAGACGGCCCAGTCGCGCATGGCGCCGCTGGCCGGTGGGCGGATCGCGCTCGAGCACGGCGCGGAGCCGGTGATGCAGCTCACCGTCCGGGACCGCAACCGCATGGCGCTGACCTCCGACCTGCTCGGCGCCTCGGCGCTCGGCATCCACAACACGCTGGCCATGAGCGGCGACCCGATGAAGATCGGCAACCACCCGGACGCCGCCACCGTGAACGACATCGACACCATGCAGCTCCTCTCGCTCCAGCGCGCGCTCCGGCAGGGGCGCTTCGCGAACGCCGAGGACGAGGAGCTCAAGGGCGAGGCGCCGCACCTGCACATCGGCGCGACCGCGAACCCGTTCGCGCCGGACCCGGACGTCGAGATCTCGAAGATCCGGGCGAAGATGGAGGCCGGCGCCGACTTCTTCCAGACCCAGATCACCTACATGCCCGAGGCCCTGGTTGCGTTCCTCGACCGGCTGCGGGCGAGCGACCTGCCGTCCTGGCCGCGCCTCGTCATCGGGGTGGGCCCGTTCAAGCACCTGCGCATGGCGATCCACATGCGCGACAAGGTCTGGGGCGTCGAGGTTCCGGAGGAGCTGATCCGGCGCATGGAGTCCGCCCACGACGAGGGCGAAGAGGGCAAGCGGATCTGCGTCGAGGTGATCGAGCGCCTGCGCGAGATGGACGGCGTGGCCGGGTGCCACGTGATGGCCGTGGCCTGGGAGGAGGTCGTGCCCGAGCTCCTGGAGCGGGCCGGCCTGCGCTCGCCGGAGGCCCATCCGGCCTGACCCGGCTCAGCCGGGCGAGACGATCCGCTCGAGCGTCTCCGGGAGCATGGCGAGGTCGGTGAGCTCCGCCGCGCGCGGGGCGTCGCTCGTCTCCCCCAGCCGGTTGATCCACACCGCCGGGATGCCGAGCGGCGCGGCCCCCTCGAGATCGTGGAAGGCGCTGGCGGCGACGTGGACGTGGCGGCCGGGCGGAGGGTCCGCGCGCTCGCGGAAGCGCAGCCAGTGGCCGGGGGCGGGCTTGTAGGAGCCGGCGATGTCGGCCGTGACGGCCAGGTCGATCGCGACGCCGAGCCTGGCGATCGACGTGGCGAGCAGGTCCGGGTCGCTGTTCGAGAGGATCCCCAGGCGCCACCCGCGCTCGCGCAGCTCGGCCAGCGCCCCGGGCACCTCCGGGAAGGGCGTCCACGACGGCAGCGACCGGCCGATCGCGTCGGCCTCGCCGCCGTCGAGGTGCAGCCCCTCGATCGCCGCCACCGCGGCGAGGGCCCGGTCCATCACCTGGCGGTAGGGGAGCGACCGGCCCTCCTCGATCAGCGGCTCGACCGCGTGGTAGCGGGCCAGCAGGCGGGCGGGGTCGCCGTCGGGCCACACGCGGGTCATCGCGGCGGCGATGCCCGCGTTCCAGTCGATCAGCGTGCCGTAGCAGTCGAAGGTCGCCCAGCGCTCCACGGGCGGCAGCCTAGCCCTCCGGCGGCTGTTCCTCGGCCTCCCCGGCCTCCGCGACCAGCGCCAGCGCGATCGCCTCCTCGGCGAGGGTGAGGATGGTCGCACGCCAGACCGTGTCGTCGGCCGGGTCCTCGGGGGCGGGCCCTGAGGCGAGCTCGGCAAGCGCCGCCGTGGCCCGGGGCGCCTCGTCGTCGTCGATGCCCCAGAGCGACTCGCGCGCCCACGCCCGGATCTCCTCGTCGCCGGTCGCCCGCGCGAGCTCCGTCGCGGCCCCGGCGTCCTCGCCGGCGGCGACGTAGGTCGCGATCTCGGGCGCGAAGTCGTCCGGGTCGAGGTCGAGGAGGTCGTCGACGATCGGGCCCGCGGCCAGCGCGGCGGCCTCGAGGGGCTCGGCCCCGCCCTCGATGCGCTCCTCGAGGTCCTCCAGGCGCTCTCCGACGCGCACCAGCACCCCCGCGAGCGACCGCCCGGCTCCTTCGGCGAGGGCCAGCGCCAGCGGGTTGGCCGGCGAGGCGTCCGGGACGAGCGCGAGGGCCGCGTCGAGCTCGTCCGCCTCCGCGCCCTCGGCGCTCGAGCGCGCGCGCTCGAGCGCCGCGCCCATGGCCAGGCGAAGCTCCGGCCAGTGGGCCTCGCTCGTCGCCAGCCGCAGCGGCGCCAGCTCGTCCTCGGGGGCGCCGGCCGCGATCGCCCGCGCCAGCGCCATGGCCTCCGCACCGAGGACGCCGCGCGGCAGCCCGACCCCGGCGAGGGCCAGCGCGTGGTCGAGCGGCCCGGTCACGGCGCGACGACGGGGTGCTCGATCGACCCCAGGCGGTCGACCTCGACCCGGACGACGTCGCCCGGGCGCAGGAACCGCTTCGGCGTCCGCCCCATTCCCACGCCGGCCGGCGTGCCCGTGGTGATGACGTCGCCGGGCTCGAGCGTGAACTGGCGCGAGCAGTACGCGACCAGCTCGGCCACGCCGAACACCATGTCAGCGGTGGTGCCGTCCTGCATCAGCTCTCCGCTCACCCAGGTGCGGACGCCCAGCGCCTGCGGATCGGGCACCTCGTCCGCGGTCGTGATCCAGGGGCCCCACGGGGCGAACGTGTCCCCGCCCTTCGCGCGGACCCACTGCGGCTCCGCGCGCTGGCGGTCCCGCGCGCTCACGTCGTTCATGACCGCGTACCCGAAGACGTGCTCGAGCGCACGGGCCTCGGGGACGTCACGGGCGGCGCGGCCGATCACCACCGCCAGCTCGCCCTCGTAGTCGAGCTCATCCGTGTAGGCGGGGATGACGACTGGACCGGACGGGGGCGCGACGGCGCTCGCCAGCTTGGCGAAGAGCAGCGGCTCGGTGGGGACCTTGGCGCCCGTCTCGGCCGCGTGGTCGCGGTAGTTCAGGCCGATGCCGATGAGCTTGCCCGGCCGGAGCGGCGAGCCGAGCCGCGCGGGATCGATCGGAAGGGCATCTCCTGCGGGCGTCACGGCCGCCCCGAGCACGATCTCCAGGGGCCCGGACGCCTCGAGCGGGGTGACCTCGTCGCCCGTGACGAGGCCGGCTCGAGGGTGCCCGCCATCGATGAGCGTGCAGAGGCGCATCGAGGCGGAATCCTAGGCGAGCGGCGGGCCCGCGGCCCGCTCGACCGCCGCCGCTCGATGCGGCCGCGGCGTCCCGGTGATCGCAGTAATGCGCTAGCCCCCATCGCACTAATGCGCTTTAATCCGGCGGCCGTTCCGCCTCCGGAGCCCCGCCATCTCCACCCGCACCGAGAAGCTCGACCACCGCCGCCCGCTGCGCCAGCGCCTCAACGAGGGCTCGCGCGCGGCCGTCGGGCCGGTCATCCGCTTCCTGGTCCGGCGCGGCGTGGGGCCGAACACGGTCACGCTGGCCGGCTTCGCGGGATCGATCCTGACGTGCGTGCTGATCCTCGAGCGGTACTGGCTCGCGGCCGGCTTCGTCTTCGTCGCCGCGGGCATGATGGACATGCTGGACGGGTCGGTGGCCCGGCTCTCCGGGCGCGCGACGCCCTTCGGGGCGTTCCTCGACTCGACGCTGGACCGGACCGCCGAGGGCCTGGTCCTGGGCGCGATCGGGGTCGTGCTCGCCAAGGACGGCCACTGGTGGGCACTCGGCGCGGCGTTCGCAGCGCTCACCGCCTCGTTCCTCGTCTCGTACACCCGCGCGCGCGCTGAGGGGCTGGGCATCGACTCGAACCGGGGCGGCCTCATGGCCCGCCCCGAGCGGCTGGTGCTGATCGGCGCCGGCATCTTCTTCGCCCCCTTCGGCGCGACGCTGCAGGTGGTGATGTTCGTGCTCGCCGGGCTGACGATCCTGACCGTCGTCCAGCGGGTGATCTTCGTCTGGCGCGCGCTCCCGCGTGCCGAAGCCAACCGACCAGGAGGTCGTGATTCGTGAGCACGGTGAACGTCGCCATCATCGGCGTCGGCAACTGCGCTTCCTCGCTCGTGCAGGGCGTCGAGTACTACCGCGAGGCCCGGGACGACCAGTTCGTGCCCGGCCTGATGCACGTGAACCTGGGCGGATACCACATCCGCGACATCAGGTTCACGGCCGCGATCGACATCGACGCGCGCAAGGTGGGGCGTGACCTCGCCGAGGCCATCTACACCGAGCCGAACAACACCTACCGCTTCGCAGAGGTGCCGAAGACCGGCGTCACCGTCTCACGCGGGATGACGCACGACGGCCTCGGCAAGTACCTCTCCGAGGTCATCACCAAGGCGCCGGGCCCCACCGCCGACATCGTCGGGCTGCTCAAGGAGACCGACACCCACGTGGTGGTGAGCTACCTGCCGGTCGGCTCGGAGCAGGCGACGAAGTGGTACGTAGAGCAGATCCTTCAGGCCGGCTGCGCCTTCGTGAACTGCGTGCCCGTATTCATCGGTCGGGAGGGGTACTGGCAGCGGCGCTTCGCCGAGCGCGGGCTCCCGGTGATCGGCGACGACATCAAGAGCCAGGTCGGCGCGACGATCGTCCACCGCCAGCTCGCCCGGCTCATGCGCGAGCGCGGCGTGCGGATGCAGCACACGAGCCAGCTCAACTTCGGCGGCAACACGGACTTCCTCAACATGCTCGAGCGCGAGCGCCTGGTGTCCAAGAAGATCAGCAAGACGAACGCCGTCACCTCGATCCTCGACGACAAGGTCGACGCCAAGGACGTGCACATCGGCCCGAGCGACTACGTCCCGTGGCTGACGGACCGCAAGTGGGCCCACATCCGCCTCGAGGGCCAGGGCTTCGGCGACGTGCCGATGTCGATCGAGCTCAAGCTCGAGGTCTGGGACTCGCCGAACTCCGCGGGCATCGTCATCGACGCGGTGCGCTGCGCGAAGCTGGCGCTCGACCGCGGCCTGGCCGGCACGCTCGAGGGACCGTCCTCGTACTTCATGAAGAGCCCGCCGGTCCAGCACCCGGACGACGCGGCCCGCGAGCTGACCGAGGCCTTCATCAGCGGGGCGTCCTCCGCGGTGCTCCAGGGCGACCCGACGGTCACCAGCGCCGCCTGATGTGATCCCGGCCCGGGCGCCTGGCGCGCCCGGGCCGCCGCGGGCGGCGGCCGCGCGGAGCGGTGATAGCCTCACCGGGTCTGATGAGCGTCCCCGAACCGCTCTCGATCGCGCTCGTCTCGCCCCTCGGCTGGCCCGCGCACGACGACCTCGCGCGGCGCCTCGAGGCCGAGGCCGCGTCGCTCGCACGGCGGGGCAACGCCGTCACGATCCTCGCTCCCTCGTCGAGCGCCGAGCTGCTCGCCGACGGCCGGCGCCGGCTGGCCGCCCTGGCCGACGGCGACCGCGCCGCCCTCGTTGCCTCGCCGGGATCCGTGCGCGTCGTGGCGGTCGGGCGGGCGCTG
>DATFWK010000200.1:0-5279 GCA_035259345.1 Miltoncostaeaceae bacterium
ACAGCTCGAGGATGCTGTCGCCGCTCGACGTGACGCCGCCGTTGTCGAACGCCTTCAGGTACTCGATCGCCACGCTCTTGCGCTGCTCGTCGGTCATCGTCTGCGTCGTGAGCGCCACGGCGTCCTCCGGGCTCGGCGGGATCCTCGGGGCAGGCTAACCTGGGGCGGAGCCCAACGCACCCGCCCCGCCGCCGGCCCCGGCGGCGCCGAACACGGAGGCCCAGTGAGCCAGCAGCACCGCCGGGACCACCAGCACCACGCGCAGCGCAAGGCGCAGCGGCATCACCAGAACCACCCGGAGCACCACGGCGGCGGCGAGGAAGAGCCCATGCCCGGTGGTCCGCTCATGATCACGCAGAACCGCACGCTGATGATCGCGGTCTCGGCTGTCGTGATCGTCGGGCTCATCTTCGTGATGGTGCTGCTGGCCATCGTCTGGATCTGACGGCGCCCGCCGGCGCCCGGGTCAGTGACCCATGTGGGCGTGGGCGACGGCATGCCCGCGGCCCCGGGCGATGAGCCAGCGATTGACGGGCAGGGCGACGAGGAACGCCAGGCCCAGCGAGGCCGCGAGGCTGCCCCAGAAGAGCCCGTCCGCGAGGCCGGCCGCCATCGCGCCTGGGACCGCGAGCACGAACGCGTTGTCAACGACCTCCATCACGGCTATGGAGACCGTGTCGGCCGCGAGGGCGACGCGGACGGCGCTGCGAGGGCCGACGCCGGCCCGGGCCACCGGGACGACGGTGAAGGAGTAGCCGAAGGCGAACGCGAGCACAATCGCAAGGGCGATCGAGGGCCCGTTGCCCAGGCCGAGCGCGGTCGCGATCACCAGCCCGAGGATCTCCCCGATGGCGCAGCCGGTCAGGCAGTGGAGCGTGGCGCTGACGGCGGCACGCGTGAGCCCGGCAGGTTGAACGGGATCTGCTTCCATCGCCTCATGATACTCCCTGGGAGTATCAGCCGATCGTGGACCTTGCGCCTGTCGGGAAGTCCCAAATGTTGCCAAGCCGTTCTCCGGCTTGTTTACTCCGGCGGGCTCCGGCCGGCGCGGCGGCCGAACGCTTCTGTGGGGAGGCCGCGATCGATCGCGGCGGCGCCGCGCTGACAGGGAGGCTCAGATCATCGCGAGCGCGTCGGTTCGCCGCTGGGGCGCGACGTCAGCGCTGGTCCTCGGCCTCCTCGCGCTCGCCGCCCTCGCGCTGGCCCCGGCCGGGCGCGGCGCCGGCAGCGTGAAGGTCTTCTTCCTCCAGGGGGAGCAGACCATCTCCGTGCCCCGTCCCGGCTCGACCGCGCGCGACGCGATCACCGCGCTCCTCCAAGGGCCCACCGCAGCCGAGGTCAAGCGGGGGGTCCGCACCTACGTCCCGAAGGGCGTGCGCCTCCGCAGTGTCTCGGTGGCCGGCGGGATCGCGACCGTGGACCTCTCCTCGCGATTCGTGCAGGGAGACGACGCCGACAGCCTCCTGGCCCGCCTCACCCAGGTGGTCGACACGCTTGCCGGTCCGGAGGGGGCGACCAAGGTCCAGCTCCTGATCGACGGCGGGATCCCGCTCGGGATCTTCCCCGGCGCGGTGAGCTCGACGCCGATCGCGCCCAAGTACCTCGAGACGCCGAACGTGCCGGCGCCACCGACCCCCACGCCGACGCCGGGACCGGCGAGCGACTCGACCCGGTCCGCGCAGGAGCGCCTGGTCGCGCTCGGCTACCTCCTGCCGGGTGACGTGGACGGACGACTCGGGCCGGCGACCCAGAACGCCGTCCTGGCCTTCCAGAAGTGGGAGGGGCTCACGCGCGACGGCGCCCTCGGGCCCCAGACGCTCTCGCGCCTCGCGACCGCGACCCAGCCCACGCCGATCACCACCGGGCCCCCCGGCAAGCGGGCGGAGGTGCTGATCGACCGCCAGGTCGCGCTCATGATCCAGGACAACCAGGTCGTGCGGACGATCCCGGTCTCGACGGGCAAGCCGTCGACGCCGACCCCGACCGGCAGCTACCGCGTCCAGGCGAAGATCCCCCGCTGGTGGTCGACGCCGTTCCGCGAGTGGCTCCTGTGGGCGGTCGTCTTCAACGGCGGCATCGCCTTCCACCAACTGGACGACGTGCCCCCGTTCCCCGCGTCGCACGGCTGCGTGCGCGAGTCCTACCTCGTCGCCAAGTGGACGTATGACTTCGCCGTGGTCGGCATGCCGGTGAACGTCCTCGCCACGTCGGGCGGAGGCGCGACGTGAGGCTCCGCGCGCTCGCCGCCGCCGCGACCCTGGGGCTCGCGCTCGCGCCCGCCCTGGCGGGCGCGGCCGACGTGCCGGCGCCGGCCCCGGGCGCCGTCGTGCCCGGCCAGCTCACCGTCGGCGTCAACCTGCCGAGCGAGGGCTTCCAGGTCGGCGCGGTCCGCGGCCGGGACGTCGTGTTCGCCCGCGGCCTCGAGATCGACCTCGCGAAGGCGCTCGCCCGCCGGCTCGGGCTCGGCCCCGCCCACTTCGTCCAGGCGCAGTTCACGACGCTGATCAGCCCGGGCGCCAAGCCGTGGGACCTCGCAATCGCGCAGATCACGGTCACGCCGAGGCGCGCGCAGAGCGTCGACTTCAGCGTGCCCTACATGCAGGTCGACGAGGGAGTGCTTCTCTCTCAGGACCTGGCCACCGTCCCGGGGTCGATCGCCGACCTGCAGCCGCTCACCCTGTGCGCGCTGCGCGGGACGACGGGCGCGAGCCTCGTCGGCGGGAGGATCCGCCCGGCGAAGGCGCTCTTCCTCAAGGACGTCCCCACGATGATGCTGAGCCTGCAGACCGGCAAGTGCCAGGCGGTCGTCTACGACGCCCCGACGCTCGGCACCCTCAAGGCCCGCGCGCCGAGCCGCTTCGGCCGCTTCGCCGGCGTCATCCGGACCGGCGAGCAGTACGCCGTCGCGCTCCCGACCGGCAGCGCCCTGACGCCGGACGTGAACACGGCGCTCAAGGCGCTGATCGCAAACGGCACCGTGGCCGCCCTGCAGAAGAAGTGGGTGACCGTGAACCTGGCGGGGCTCCCGGTCCTCTCTTAGACCCCCTGGCCGCCGTCAGTCGTCCGCGCCCGCCCCCGCGGCCGCCTGGCTCGGCTCCCGCCCCATGTCGGCCAGCACGCGGTGGAACTCGTCCAGCACCCCCGCGTCCTCGATGGTCGCCGGCATGCGCCATTCGTCGCCGTCGGCCATGCGCCTGATCGTCCCGCGCAGCACCTTCCCCGACCGCGTCTTCGGCAGCGCCGCGACCACCCGGGCCTCCTTGAACGATGCGACCGGGCCGATCTCGTCCCGCACGGCGTCGACGAGCTCCGAGGCGATCTCGTCGTGCTCCCGCCCGACGCCGGCCTTGAGGACGACGAACCCGACCGGGACCTGCCCCTTCAGCGTGTCGGCGACGCCGACGACCGCGCACTCCGCGACGTCCGGGTGCCTCGCGAGCACCTCCTCCATCGCGCCGGTCGAAAGCCGGTGGCCGGCCGTGTTGATCACGTCGTCGATGCGGCTCATCACGTAGATGTAGCCGTCCTCGTCCAGGTAGCCGGCGTCGCCGCTGAGGTACCAGCCCTTGTACCGCGAGAGATATGCCTCGATCCAGCGCTCGTCACTGCCCCAGAGGGTCGGGCTGCAGCCCGGCGGCAGGGGCAGCCGGACGCACAGGGCCCCGATGTCCCCCGCCGGGAGCGGCGCCCCGTCCTCGCCGAGGGCCTGGATGTCGTAGCCCGGCACGGCCTTGGTCGGGGAGCCGGGCTTGACCGGCAGGGCCTCGATGCCGAGGCAGTCCGCGGCCATCGGCCAGCCGGTCTCCGTCTGCCACCAGTGGTCGATCACCGGACGGTCGAGCAGGCGCCCCGCCCACTCGAGGGTGTCGGGGTCGCACCGCTCGCCGGCCAGGAAGAGCGTCCGCAGGCGCGACAGGTCGTGGCCCGCGGCGAGCTCGCCGCGGGGATCGGTGCGCTTGATCGCGCGGATCGCGGTCGGCGCTGTGAACATCGTGTCCACCCCGTGCTCGGCGCACACGCGCCAGAACGCACCGGCGTCCGGGGTGCCCACCGGCTTGCCCTCGTAGAGGATCGTCGTGCAGCCGGCGAAGAGCGGCGCGTAGACGATGTACGAGTGGCCGACGACCCAGCCGATGTCCGACGCCGCCCAGTACACCTCGCCGGGCCGGACGTCGTAGACCGCGTCCATCGACCAGTTCAGCGCGACCGCGTGGCCGCCGTTGTCCCGGACGATGCCCTTCGGAAGCCCGGTCGTGCCGGACGTGTAGAGGATGTAGAGGGGGTCGGTCGCGTCCACCGTTACGCAGGGCGCGGGCTCCGCGCCCTCGAGGGCCTCGTCCCAGGTGAGGTCCCTGCCCGCCGTGAGCGCCGCCTCGCACTGCGGCCGCTGGAGGATCACGCACCGCACCGGCGGGTCGCCCGCGAGGGCGAGGGCGCGGTCGAGCAGCGGCTTGTACTCGACGATCCGGGCCGGCTCGATGCCGCACGAGGCGGAGACGACCAGCTTCGGCCTGCAGTCGTCGATACGCGAGGCCAGCTCGTGCGCCGCGAACCCGCCGAACACCACGGAGTGCACCGCGCCGAGGCGCGCGCACGCCAGCATCGTGATGACGGCCTCCGGCACCATCGGCATGTAGATGACGACGCGGTCGCCGCGACCGACGCCGAGCCGGGCGATGGCCCCGGCGACTCGCGCCGTGGCGTCCTGGAGCTCCCGATAGGTGAAGGTGCGGCCCGAGCCGGTGACCGGGCTGTCGTAGATCAGCGCCGGCTGGTCGCCCCGGCCGCCGTCGGCGTGACGGTCGACTGCGTTGAAGCACGTGTTCAGCCGCCCGTCCGAGAACCAGCGATAGATCGGCGCCTGGCTCGAGTCGAGGATCGTCGACGGCGGCCGCTCCCACGTGATCCGCTCCGCGATCTCCGCCCAGAATCCCTCCGGGTCACGCTGCCAGCGCCCGTAGACGTCGTCGTAGCCGCCCATCGAGTCCTCCCTCCCACGGTGTCACCACACGGCCGCGCCGGGCCGGGCCCGGCGCTACCCTCCCACGTCCGCCTGGCGGTGACTACCGCCGGGCGTTGGCGGTGTTCAGGGCCACCGCCGCGCGAACGAGGGCCTTCAGCGCCTCCTCGTCGATCGCCTCGCCCTCGTGGAAGTCGATGGCGCGACGCGTGTTCCCCTCGAGGCTGGAGTTGAAGAGGCCCGACGGGTCCTCCAGCGATGCCCCCTTGGCGAAGGTCATCTTCACGGCGCTCTTGTACGTCTCGCCCGTGCAGATGAT
>DATFWK010000201.1:0-17842 GCA_035259345.1 Miltoncostaeaceae bacterium
GCGTGTAGAGCGCGGCGGCCGGGTGGTAGATCGGGTAGAGCAGCACCGGGAGCTCGCCGACCTGCATCGGCAGCTCGTGACCGTGGACCCGGCTGATCCCCTCCGAGCGGCCCGAGAGCAGCTTCGTCGCGAAGTTCCCCAACGTGCAGATGACCCGCGGGCGGATGAGCGAGACCTGCCGGAAGAGGTGCGGCTCGCAGGACTCGATCTCGACGCCGAGCGGGTCGCGGTTGCCCGGCGGCCGGCACTTGAGCACGTTGGCGACGAACACTTCCTCGCGTGAGAGCCCGATGCCCGCGAGCAGGCGGTCGAGCAGCTTCCCGGCCTGGCCGACGAAGGGGACGCCGATGCGGTCCTCGTGGTAGCCCGGCGCCTCGCCGACGAACATGAGGTCCGCGTCGGGGTCGCCGTTGCCGAGCACGACCTGCGTCCGGGTGCGATGCAGGGGGCAGCGCTCGCAGCCCGCGACCTGGGTGCGGTGGTACTCCTCGAGCTGCGCGGCGCGGTCGTCCATGGGTCGCCCGAGCGTAGCGCCGGGCCCGGACGCAGGCGCGCCTCCGTCGCGGCCGAATCGCGCTCGCTGCGGCGGCGGCGCGCAGTTGCCCGCGCATCGCCGCTGGGGCTAGACTCGAGACTGAAACGAGCGAGTCAGCCTGGCATCCCGGATGGGAGCTGGAGCGGGTTCCTCGGTGACGGCCCGCCGGATCGGCGGGCGTCCCGGCCTGCCCTGCGTCCGTCGCCGCGGCCGGCGCGCCCGGACCAGCATGGCAACCGATCCCGGATCCCGACCCCCCTCGAGCGCCCCGCCCGTCGTGCGGGACGTCGCCGCCCTGCGCGCGGCGGTGGAGGGCCTTCGGTCCGGCGGACGGCAGGTCGCGCTCGTGCCCACGATGGGCGCCTTCCACGAGGGCCACCTCAGCCTCATGCGCCTCGCCGGTCGCGGCGGCCACGCGGTCGTCGTGAGCCTGTTCGTGAACCCGACGCAGTTCGGCCCAGGCGAGGACCTCGCGGCGTATCCCCGCGACGAGGGGCGCGACCTCGACCTGGCGGCCGCCGAGGGAGTGGACCTGGTGTTCGCGCCGCCGGCCGGCGTGATCTACCCCGAGGGCTTCGCGACGAGCGTCGCCGTCGGCGGCCCGGCGCTGGGCCTCGAGGGAGCGGCGCGTCCCGCGCACTTCGCCGGCGTGGCGACCGTGGTGGCGAAGCTCCTCCTGGCCGTGCGGCCGGACCGCGTCGTCTTCGGCCGCAAGGACGCCCAGCAGGTGGCGGTCGTTCGCCGCCTGATGCGCGACCTCCACCTGGACGACGTCGAGATGGTCGTGGGACCGGTCGTCCGCGAGCCCGACGGCCTCGCCATGAGCAGCCGCAACGCCTACCTCGGCCGCGAGGACCGGGTGGCCGCCGCCGGCCTCTCCCGGGCGCTCGCCGCCGCCCGCGCCCTGGCCGACGCCGGTGAGACGGACGGCCCCCGCATCGAGGCGGCCGTGGCCGCCGGCGTGGCCGCCGAGCCACGCGTCGCCCTCGAGTACGCCGCGCTCGTCGACCCAGACACCTTCGCCCGCCTGCGGGTGCTCGACCGCCCCGCCCTGCTCTGCCTCGCCGCCCGCGTCGGGCCGGCGCGGCTCATCGACAACGAGGCCCTCATCCCCGCCGACCTCCCGGAGGAACCGATGCCGCCGCGAAGCCGCCGAATGCTCAAGAGCAAGATCCACCGGGCGACGGTGACCGACGCCAACCTCGACTACGTCGGGAGCATCACCGTCGATCGCGCGCTCCTGGCCGCGGCCGACGTCCTGCCGTACGAGCAGGTGCACGTGCTGAACCTGAGCACCGGCGCGCGCTTCGAGACCTACGCGATCGAGGGCCCGGCCGGGGGCGGCGACATCTGCCTCAACGGCGCCGCCGCACGGCTCGCCCAGCCCGGGGACCGCGTGATCGTGCTGACCTACGCCGAGTACGCCGAGGACGCCCTCGCCGACCACCAGCCGATCGTCGTCCACGTGGACGACGCGAACCGGCCGGTGCCGCCACCGCCGGAGGCAACCGTCCCGGCCACCCTCCCGACCGAGTGGGGGCCGCTGTCATGACGCACGCCGCGCTGAGCGCCGACGAGATCCTGGCCACGAAGGGCCGCCGCGCCCTGGCGGTGCTCACGGCCTACGACTACCCGACGGCAATGGCCCTCGAGCACGCCGGCATCGACCTCATCCTCGTCGGCGACACGCTCGCCCAGGTAGAGCTCGGCTACCCCTCCACGCGCGAGGCGACCCTCGAGATGATGGCGCACCACGTCCGGGCCGTGCGCAACGGGGCCGTGCGGACCCACGTCGTCGGCGACCTCCCGCTCGACACCTACCGGACGCCGGAGGAGGCCATCGCGAGCGGCCGCGCGCTCCGCGAGGCCGGCGCCGACAGCGTGAAGCTGGAGGGGCCGTGCCTCGCCGAGGTCGCCGCGATCATCGCCGCGGGCATCCCGGTGATGGGCCACGTCGGGCTCCAGCCCCAGACCGCGACCGTGTACCGCCGGCAGGGCACGACCGGGGAGGAGGCGGACCGCATCGCCGCCGAGGCCCGTGCACTCGAGGCCGCCGGGTGCTTCTCGATCGTGATCGAGGCCGTGCCGGCCGAGCTCGCGGCCCGGATCACGCAAGAGGTGGCCTGCCCGACCATCGGCATCGCCGCAGGCACGGCGACCGACGGCCAGGTGCTGGTGAGCACCGACCTCATCGGCCAGCTGCCCTTCACGCCGTCCTTCGTCCGGCCGCGCGCCAGCGTCTTCGACGTCGTCGCTGGCGCCGCCCGTGACTTCGTGGCCGAGGTCCGCGGGGCGCGGGCCGGGGGCGAGCTCCGGCCCGCGGTCCCGCTCGAGGGTCAGACCAAGAACTCCATCCCGTAGCGGGGCGCCGCCTCGGCATAGCGGGCGGCGACCTCCTCCACGTTGTCCGGCGGTCGCTGGTCGGGGTTCGTCACGCGCTCGAGCGTCTCCTCGAAGAAGCCCTCGATGCCGGCCGGGCTGAACGTGAGGATCAGGCGCGCGTCCCCCGGCGCGTCGTTCCGGAAGCAGTGGACCGAGCCGCGCGGGATGTAGACGAAGTCGCCCGGCCCGGCCTGGACGCTCGTGTCGCCGAGCCTGAACGTCACGAGCCCGTCGAGCACGTAGAACGTCTCGTCCTCGTTCCGGTGGATGTGCGGCGGCGGCCCGCCGCCGGTGGGGACGAGCGCCTCCATCGCGAACATCCGGCCCTCGCACTCGGCGCCGGTGACAAGGAAGGTGTACTTGTCGCCCGGGCCCCAGTACTGGGCTCCCCGGCCCACCGGGCGGTGGAGCATCGCCACCGCCTCCTGTCGCGCCTGGCCGCCCACCTGCCCCGTGGTGCTGCCCATCGCTCCTCCTCCCTCCGCTGCAGGAGCGCGATCCTACATCCGGACGGGCCCCGTCAGGCGGTGCGCGCCGGCTGCGGGTCGCTGACGAGACGTGGCTCGATCAGGACCAGCGCGACGGCCGGGAGCCGCCGCCCGAGCTCGTCGAGCCCGGGCGTCCCCTGCGTGGCGACCACGACGTCGGGCCGCAGCTCCTCCGCGCGGTCCGCGGCGTCGTCGCCGACCTCGACCCACCCGACCAGATCCGCCGCCGGCACCGCGGCGACGAGATCCCTCAGGCGCGCACGCGAGGCGTCCGGGCTGTGGAGGACGACCACCCTGACGCGTGCCATGCCTCAACGGTAAGGGGGAATCACCCCGAGATTCAAGCGGTTAAGCCAATCCTGTCCGAAGGATTACCGATTGCCTCGGGCGATCTTCCTCAGATCGAGCGCCTCGTCGAGGACGTCCTCGTCGACCCCGGCCTCCCTGGCGACCTCGCGGACGGACCGCCCGCTGGCCGTGGCCTCCTTGACGATGGCCGTGCCGCGGTCGTAGCCGATGTGGGGGTTCAGCGCGGTCGCGACCTGGAGGTTCGACTCGGCGTGGCGCTCGCACCCCGCGAGGTTGGGCTCGATGCCGGCGACGCACTTGTCGGCGAGGAGCTGCGACGCGGCGGCGAGCAAGTTGATCGACTGGAGCATGTTGCGCGCCATCACCGGGATCATCACGTTGAGCTCGAAGTTCCCGGACAGGCCGCCGACCGTCACCGCGGCGTCGTTGCCGATGACCTGGGCCGCGACCTGGCACACGACCTCCGGGATCACCGGGTTCACCTTGCCGGGCATGATCGACGAGCCCTTCTGCAGCTCCGGCAGGAAGATCTCGCCCAGGCCGGCGCGCGGGCCGGATCCCATCCAGCGGAGGTCGTTCGCGATCTTCGTGAGCGAGACGGCGACTGTCTTGAGCGCGCCGGAGAGCTCGACGAGGCCGTCGCGGCTGCCCTGCGCCTCGAACGGGTCGGCCGGCGCCGAGATGCGAAGGCCAGTGTCATCGCTGAGGAGCGCCCGGACCCTCGCGGCGAACTCCGGGTGGGTGTTCAGGCCCGTGCCCGTGGCCGTGCCGCCGAGCGGGATCTGGCCCACGCGCGGCAGCGCATCGCGGACGCGCAGGCGGCCCTGGCGCACCTGGGCTGCGAAGCCGGCGAACTCCTGGCCGAGCGTGACCGGCACCGCGTCCATCAGGTGCGTGCGCCCGGTCTTGACGACCCCGCGGAACTCGCGCGCCTTGGCGGCGAGGACGTCGGCCAGGTGCTCGAGGGCCGGCATCAGCCGGTTGGCGGCGGCGTCGAGGGCGGCCAGGTGCACGGCCGAGGGGAACACGTCGTTGGAGCTCTGACCCATGTTGACGTGGTCGTTCGGGTGCACCCCCTGGCCGGCCAGGTTGGCGATCACCTCGTTCGCGTTCATGTTGGACGAGGTACCGGAGCCGGTCTGGAAGACGTCGATCGGGAACTGGTCGTCGTGCTTGCCCGCCGCGACGCGGTCGGCCGCCTTCGCGATGCGGCCGGCGCGGCGCTTGTCGAGCAGGCCGAGGTCCGCGTTCACCCGTGCCGCGGCGGCCTTGATCCGCCCCAGCCAGTGGACGACCTCAGCCGGGATCGGCTCCCCCGACACCGTGAAGTTGGCGATCGCCTTCCGCGTCTCGCCGCCCCAGAGCTCCTCCGGCATCTCGCTCCTTCCATCGGCTCCGGCGCCGCCGCCGGCGCCCCTCCCTGAGATTACGGGGATCCGCCGTCCCGCGGGATGCCGCCGAGCGCGGTCATGATCTCCATCGCCGCGCGGGCACCGAGCTCCATGTTCTCGAGCCGCATCCGCTCGTTCGGCGCGTGGATGTTGTCGTCGTACTGGGCGAAGCCGGTCAGCACGGTCGGCATGCCGCGCGCCACCATGCTCGCCATCACCGGAAGGGTCCCGCCGGAGCGGATCGGCACCGCGGGCCAGCCGGTGGCACGCTCGATCGCCCCCGCGGCCGCCCGCAGCACCGGATGCGCGGGGTCCATCACCGCCGGCAGGCTGTCGCCCAGCCGCTCGATCTCGACCACTGCGCCGGGCGGCGCCGCCGTCCTGAGCAGCTCCTCGAGCGCGGGCCCGATCACGGCCGGGTCCTGTCCGGGCGCTAGGCGCACGGACAGCATCGCGCTGGCGACGGACGGGATCACGGTCCTGACCGCGCCGACCTCGCCGCTCGCGAGGGCGTGGACGTCGAGCGACGGCGCCGCGAGCGTCCGCTGGTTGAACTCGGCGGCCGCGGCCGGGTCGGCCGGCGCGAGGCCGGCGTCGCCCAGCATGCTCCCCCCGTCGGGAAGGGTCGCCCAGACGGCCGTCTCCTCGGCGTGGATGGGCGCGACCCCCTCGGTGAGCGGGGCCGGCAGCCGCCCGTCGACCGGCGCCACCGCGGCGAGCATCCGCGTGAGCACGTTGGCGGCGTTCATCGCCGCCCCGCCGTAGAGGCCGCTGTGGCCGTCGCGGAGGCCCGCCCGCACGATGACGCGGCGGTAGCAGATGCCGCGCACGCCGGTGCAGATGGTCGGCTTCCCGGGGGCGATCAGCCCCGTGTCCCAGATGATCGCGACGTCCGGGACGTCCTCCAAGGCCTCCACCCAATCGGTTGCGGAGTCGCCGCCGGACTCCTCCTCGCCGTCGATCAGGTAGCGGACGCGCACCGGCAGCGTCCCCGACGCCGCCAGCCGCTCGACGCCGACCATCGCCTGGTAGAGGTTGCCCTTGTCGTCGCTCGCCCCGCGGCAGCGGATCGATTCGTCCATCACCGTCGGCTCGAAGGGCGGCGTCTCCCACAGGCCGAGGTCCCCGACCGGCTGCACGTCGTAGTGGCCGTAGACCAGGACGGTCGGGGCGTCCGCCCGGCCGTCGCTGGGCGGGACGTCGCCGAGGACCAGCGGGTGCCGCGCGGTCTCGACGACCTCGGCGGACCCCCCGGCCCGCCGCACGAGGGTCGCCACGGTCTCGGCCGCCCGGGCCATGTCCGGGGCGTGGTCCGCGACCGCCGACACGCTGGGGATCGCGAGGAGCTCGTACAGGCGGTCAAGCTCGGCGTCCGTCACGGGGCGGAGTGTACGCCGACCTGGGCGTGTGAGAGCGTTTCCGGCGGTGGCCGTCTCCCCGCCCCCGACGCCCCGGGGCGCCTTCGCCGCGCTCGGCGCCGGGTGCGCCCGGCGGCGCTGGTGGGTGATCGGCGTGTGGGCGGCGATCCTCCTGCTGCTCGGCGGGTTCGCGCCCCGGCTCGCCGACCAGCTCAGCCCCGGCGGCTTCGAGATCGCCGGCTCGAGCTCCGAGCGCGCGCGGACCGCCGTGCTCGAGCGCTTCGCCGGCGTCGAGTTCCCGACCTCGCTGACGCTCGTCGTCCACGGCGCGCGGCTCGGGCCCGGCGACCCCGGCTTCGATGCGGTCGTCGCGCGGGCGCGCACGGCGCTCCGCCGCGACCCGCTGGTCGGCGCCGTCTCGGGACCGCTCGCCGGCCGCGACGGCAGGACCGCCTTCCTCCAGGTCGGGATCGACGCCGGCCTCGATGACGCGCTGAAGGCGGCCGACCGCTTCCTGGCCGCCGCCGCGAGCGCCGCGACCCCGGCCGTGTCGGTCCAGGCGACCGGCGGGCCGGCGATCTTCAAGGACTTCGACAAGGTCAACGAGCGCGACCTGCGCCTGTCCGAGAGCGTGCAGGTGCCCATCGTGCTGCTGATCCTGCTGCTCGTGCTCGGCTCGCTGATCGCGGCCGGGCTCCCGGTGCTCGCGACGGTCCTCGCGCTGACCGTCACGCTGGGCGGCCTCTACTTCGTCGCAGGGTGGGTGGACCTCTCGATCTACGTCCAGAACGTCGTGCCCCTGGTGGGGATCGGCGTCGCCGTGGACTACTCGCTGTTCCTCGTCTCGCGCTTCCGCGAGGAGCTTGCCCGCGGCCGCGACCCGGCCGCGGCTGCCGCCGCGACGACCGCGACCGCCGGCCGGGCGATCTTCTTCAGCGGGCTCACCGTCGTGGTCGCGCTAGCCGGCATGTTCGCCGTCGGCGTGCCCATCTTCACGGGCTTCGCCGTGGGCACGATCGCGGTCGTCGGCGTGGCCGTCGCGGTCGGGCTCACGCTGCTGCCCGCGGTGCTGGCGGCGCTCGGGCAGCGGGTGAATCGGGTCCCCGTCGGGGACTCGATCCGGGCCGGGCTGCGCCGCGTCTTCCACGTCCGCGGCCGGCCGGAGGAGCGGTGGGCGCGCTGGGCCGAGGCGATCATGCGGCGCCCGTGGCCCTTCCTGCTCGGCTCGAGCGCGCTCATGCTCGCGCTCGCGGTGCCGGTGCTCTGGATGAGCCTCGGCTCCAGCGGCGCCTCGGCCCTGCCCCGCGACGTCGCGTCGATCCGGGCGAGCGACCGGCTCGCGGCCGAGTTCGGGCCCGGGGCGACGGCCCCCGTGCGGATCGTGGTGGACGGGCACGGGCGGGACCTGCGACGCGGCCCGGCCATCGCCGACCTGCACCGGGCGCTCGCCGGCGACCGGGAGGTCGCCGTCGTCCAGCCCGGGGCTCGCTTCACGCCCGACGGCAGGTTCGCGTTCTTCCAGCTGCTCTCCCGCCACGGCGAGGACGACCAGCGCTCGATCGATCTCGTGGGGCGGATCGAGGACCGGATCGCCCCGGGGGTCCGCAGCCTCGCGGGCGCCGAGGTGCTCGTGGGCGGCGCGGCGAGCCAGAACCGCGACTTCAACCGCACGGTGGCCAGCAACCTGCCGCGGGTGATCGGCATCGTGATGCTGCTCACCTTCCTCGTGCTGGTGGTGCTCTTCCGGTCGCTGCTCCTGCCGCTCAAGGCCGTCCTCATGACGCTGCTCTCCGCGCTCGCGGCCTACGGCGTGCTGGTGATGGTGTTCCAGTGGGGCTGGGGCGACTCGCTGCTCGGCTTCGAGCACCTCGGCCACGTGACGTCCTGGGTGCCGCCCTTCCTGTTCGCGATCCTGTTCGGGCTGTCGATGGACTACGAGGTCTTCCTGCTCACCCGCGTCCGCGAGCACTACGAGCGCCACGGCGACGATCGGGCCGCCGTCGCCTGGGGCCTCGCGCGCAGCGGCGGGGTGATCACCGCGGCGGCCGCGATCATGGTCGTGGTCTTCCTCTCGTTCCTGCTCAACCGCCTGATCCCGATCAAGGAGGCCTCGCTCGGCCTGGCCGTCGCGGTCTTCCTCGACGCCACCATCGTCCGCATCGTCCTGGTGCCGGCCTTCATGCGCATCGCCGGACGCTGGAACTGGTGGTTGCCCGGGCCGCTCGACCGCCTGCTGCCCCGCCACGACGAGGGCGAGCTCGGGGCGGCGCCCACCACGACACCGGAGGCGACATGACCGCTCCCGCCGGCCCGCCCGGGCCCATCGACCTGGAGGGCCTCGACCACGTTGCGCTCATGGTTCGCGACCTGGCCGCCTCGACCGCGTGGTACCAGGAGGTGCTCGGGCTCGAGCGCCGCTTCGCCGACGTCTGGGGGGACGTCCCGACCATCCTCCTGGCCGGCGCCAGCGGCGTGGCCCTCTTCCCCCTCCGCGACCCCGGGGCCGCGTCGGCGCCGCCCGCCGGCTCGGTCGCGATGAGCCACCTCGCCTTCCGGACGGACGCGCGCGGCTACGCGGCGGCCAAGGCGGCCCTCGCCGCGCGCGGCATCGAAGCGCGGGAGGAGGACCACCTCGTCGCGCACTCGATCTACTTCGCCGACCCGGACGGGCACCGGCTCGAGATCACCACGTACGACCTCGGCAGCTGAGCGGCGGCGGAGGAGGCCCGGGCTCAGCCGCCCGCGCGGGCCGCCGGCCGCGTCGCTGCGCCGCCGGCGATGCGGAGGCCGAGCCGGATCAGCGCGAGGCCGATCGCCCGCCGGGGCGCGCCGATGGAGCGCGCCTGCCGTGCGAGCCGCGCGGCGTCCGCGCGCTCGAGGGCGCGGTGCGTGCGGTCGTCGGCGAGGTACTGGCTGAGCGGGCTCTGCATGGTGGTCTCCGTCGTGGCCGGGTCGCGCGCGCTCTGTGCGGCGGCCGGTACGAAGAAGACGCGAAATCCTCTGCCCTGATACGGCCTCAGCCGCCGAGCGCCGGGAGGACCCGAGAGCCCCGCCCGTCGGCGCGGCTCAGGCGGCGCGCCGGCGCTGGCGCGGGGCGGGCGCGGCCACCAGCGGCCGCAGGAACTCGCCGGTGAACGAGCCGGGCGTGCGGCTGACCTCCTCCGGCGTGCCGGCCGCCACCACCGACCCGCCCGCCGCGCCGCCCTCCGGCCCGAGGTCGACGATCCAGTCCGCCGACTTGATCACGTCGAGGTTGTGCTCGATCACGATCACCGTGTTGCCCTGGTCCACGAGCCGCTGCAGCACCTCCAGCAGCTTCTCGATGTCGGCGAAGTGGAGCCCGGTGGTCGGCTCGTCCAGCACGTAGAGGGTGCGCCCGGTCGCGACCTTCGAGAGCTCGGTGGCCAGCTTGACCCGCTGGGCCTCGCCGCCGGAGAGGGTGGTCGCCGGCTGGCCGAGGCGCATGTAGTCCAGCCCGACGTCGTGCAGCGTCTGCAGGCGCCGGTGGATGCGCGGCACCGCGCGGAAGAACTCGGTCGCCTCCTCGATGCTCATCTCGAGCACGTCGTGGATGTTCTTCCCCTTGTAGTAGACGGAGAGCGTCTCCCGGTTGTAGCGCTTGCCCCCGCAGACCTCGCACGGCACGTAGACGTCGGGCAGGAAGTGCATCTCGATCGTGATCGTGCCGTCGCCCTTGCACGCCTCGCAGCGGCCGCCCTTGACGTTGAAGCTGAACCGCCCTGGCGCGTATCCGCGGGCGCGGGCGTCCTGCGTGCGGGAGAACAGGTCGCGGATGTGGTCGAAGAGGCCCGTGTACGTCGCCGGGTTGGAGCGCGGCGTCCGCCCGATCGGCGACTGGTCGATCGCGATCACCTTGTCGAAGTGCTCGAGCCCCTCGATGGCGTCGTGGCGCCCGGGCCGTTGCGGGCGCCGGTTGAGCCGGCTGGCCAGCGCCTTGAGCACGATCTCGTTGACCAGTGTGCTCTTGCCGGACCCCGAGACGCCCGTCACGCACGTCAGCGCGCCGACCGGGAACGAGACGTCGATGTCCCGCAGGTTGTGCTCGCGCGCGCCGCGGACGGTGAGCCATCCGGCCCCCGGCCGCCGCTCGGGCGGCACCGGGATCACCCGCCGCCGGGAGAGGAACGCGCCGGTGATCGACGCCGGGCTCGCCTCGATGTCGGCGGCTGTGCCCTCGGCCACGACGCGGCCCCCGTGCTCGCCGGCACCGGGGCCCATGTCGACGAGGTGGTCGGCCGCGCGCATGGTCTCCTCGTCGTGCTCGACGACGATCACGGTGTTGCCCTGGTCGCGCAGCCGCTCCAGCGTGGCCGTGAGCTTGCGGTTGTCGCGCTGATGGAGCCCGATCGACGGCTCGTCGAGGATGTAGAGCACGCCGACGAGCCCCGCGCCGATCTGGGTCGCGAGACGGATGCGCTGGGCCTCGCCGCCCGAGAGCGTCCCGGCCGCGCGCGAGAGATGCAGGTAGCCGACGCCCACCGAGTCGAGGAAGCGCAGGCGCTCGGTCACCTCCTGGATCACGCGCTGCGCGATGAAGGCCTGCGTCTCGGTGAGCTCGAGCTCGGCGAAAAACTCGAGCGCGTCGGTCACCGAGCGGTCGGCGAGCGCCGCGATCGAGAGGCCCCCGACCGTCACCGCGAGCGCCTCCGGCCGCAGGCGCGCGCCGTTGCACGCCGGGCACGGGACGAGCGACATGAACTCCTCGATCCGCTCGCGGATCTGGCTGGAGGAGGTGGTGCGGTACTGGCGCGCGAGCTGCGGGATCACGCCCTCGAACCAGGTCATGCCCGAGTAGCCACGCCGGCGGCGCCCGCGCCGGCCGATGTAGACCCGCTCGCGCCCGCCTCTCGGGCCCTCGAGCAGCAGGTTGCGGTGCCGCTCCGGCAGGCGCGACCACGGCACGTCAAGGTCGATGCCGTGCCCGTCCGCGATCGCCTCGAGCAGGAGGTCGTAGTAGTCGGTGGTCCGGTCCGCCCAGGGCAGGATCGCCCCGTCGCGGAGCGTGCGGTCCGGCGCCACCACCAGCTCCGGGTCCACCGCCAGGCTGAAGCCGAGGCCGGTGCACACCTCGCACGCTCCGTGCGGCGAGTTGAACGAGAACGTCCGCGGCGCGAGCTCCGTCAGCGAGGCGCCGTGCTCGGGGCAGGCGAAGCGCTCGGAGTACGTCCACGAGCGGGGCGGCGCGTCGTCGCGCGGCACCTCCTCGATCCGCACAAGGCCGTCCGCCAGGCTCGTCGCGGTCTCGACAGCCTCGGTCAAGCGGCGGCGGAGGTCCGGCTTCATCACCAGGCGGTCCACCACGACCTCGACCGTGTGGTTGCGCTTGCGGTCGAGCGGCGGGACGTCCTCGACCGGGTAGGTGACCCCGTCGACGGCCACCCGGGCGAAGCCCTCCGCCCGCACCTGCTGCAGCACGTCGCGGTGCTCGCCCTTCCGCCCGCGCACCAGCGGCGCGAGCACCTGGAAGCGCGTGCCCTCCGGCAACTCCATCACCCGGTCGGCGATCTGCTCGACGCTCTGCCCTGCGATCGGCCGCCCGCAGATCGGGCAGTGCGGCTCGCCGACCCGCGCGTACAGGAGCCGCAGGTAGTCGTAGATCTCGGTGACCGTCGCGACCGTCGAGCGCGGGTTGCGGCTCGTCGTCTTCTGGTCGATCGAGATGGCCGGCGACAACCCCTCGATCGAGTCGACGTCCGGCTTGTCCATCTGCCCGAGGAACTGGCGCGCGTACGCCGAGAGGCTCTCGACGTAGCGACGCTGGCCCTCCGCGTAGAGGGTGTCGAAGGCGAGGCTCGACTTTCCGCTGCCCGAGAGCCCGGTGATGACGACAAGGGCATCGCGCGGGATGTCGAGCGAGATGTCCTTGAGGTTGTGCTCCCGGGCTCCGAGGACGCGGATGACCCCTGAGTCGCGGCGGGACACCGGTCGAGTTTACGCCGTCCCGTAGGCTGGCGGCCGTGCATCCCCAGCTCGAACCCTTCGCGCGCGAGGCGCTCGCGCTGGTCCCGACGGGCGCCGATGTGGTCGACGCCCACACGCATCTCGGCAAGGACGAAGACGGCTCGTCGCTCTCCGTGAAGCGCCTCCTGGCCCAGCTCGACGAGGCCGGCGTCCACCGCTGCTGCGTCTTCCCGCTGCACGACCCCGAGCGGCATCCGGCCTACCGGGTGCCCAACGACCGGGTGCTCGAGTGGGCGGCCGCGAGCGAGGGGCGGCTGGTCCCGTTCTGCCGCCTCGACCCTGCCGACGGCGCGATCGCCGAGGCCGAGCGCTGCCTCGCCCGCGGGGCCCGCGGCATCAAGCTCCACCCGCGCGAGCAGGCGTTCGTGTTCGGGCGGGACGAGACGGACGCGATCCTGGCCCTCGGCGCCGAGGCCCGCGTGCCGGTGCTCGTGCACGCCGGCCGCGGCATGGCGCCGATCGCCGACGCGCTGAGCCGGGCGGCCCTGCGCCACCCGGACCTCCTGCTGATCCTGGCCCACGGCGGCATCGCGGACCAGGGCGTCTTCACCTCCATCCTCGCCGAGCACCCCGGCGTGCTCTACGACACCTCGATCTTCAGCCCGCTCGACGTGCTCGAGCTCTTGGCGCGCGTGCCGGTGGAGCGCGTCGTCTTCGGCTCGGACCCTCCGTACGGTCACCCGATCCTCGCCCTGTTCACCATCCTCCGCACGGCTGCCGCAGCCGGGATCGGCGACCACGCCGTCCGCCGGATGCTGGGCGGCACCGTCGCCGCCGCCCTGGAGGGCCGCCACCCTGCGCCGGCGGACGGCGCCGCACGGGGCCGGACGATCGCGATGTGGGGCTCGCTCGCCCGCATCAACACCTACTGCGCGATGGCCATGGGCGCGATCCGGGTCGGGGCCCGCGCGGCCGCGCGCGAGCAGGTCGATCTCGCCATCGCCGCCTGCCGCGACCCGGACCCGGGCCCGGCGGCCGGGGCGCTCGAGCGCGCGCGCCCCGCGCTCGAGGCCGCGTCGGCGGGCCTCGAGGACGAGGACAGCGGGCCGGCGCCGCTGCGGCTCGTCTATGCCGTGATGGTGCTGGCCGCCACCGAGCCGGTGGAGCCACCGAACTAGGATCCGGGGATGCGGATCGCGTGGATCGGCCTGGGCACGATGGGCGCGGCCATGGCCTCGCACCTCGTGCGTGCCGGCCACGACGTCGCCGTCCACAACCGCACGCGCTCACGCGAGGCGCCGCTCGTGTCGCTCGGCGCACGAGGGGCCGCGTCCCCGGCCGACGCCGCGCAGCGGGCCGAGGTGGTCTTCACCTGCGTCTCCGACTCGCCCGACGTCGAGCACGTCGTGCTCGGCCCGACCGGGGCGATCCACGGCATGGCGCCGGGCGCCGTGCTCGCCGACTGCTCGACGATCGCGCCGGCCACCTCCCGGGAGCTCGCCGCGCGCCTCGCCGAGCGCGGGCTCGGGGCGGTGGACGCGCCGGTCTCGGGCGGGTCGGAGGGGGCGCGGCGCGGGACGCTCACGACGTTCGTGGGCGGGGAGGATGAGCACGTCGCCCGCGCCAGGCCCGCCCTGGAGGCGTTCTGCCGCTCGATCACGCATCTCGGACCACCGGGCGCCGGCCAGGCCGGGAAGGCGGTGAACCAAGTGGTGATCGCCGGGACCTACGCGACGATGGGCGAGGCGCTGGCGCTCGGCGCCCGCGAGGGGCTGCCGATGGACGCGCTGGTCGCCGCGCTCTCGGCCGGCGCCGCCCAGTCATGGGTGCTCGAGAACCGGGCAGGCAACGTGATCTCGGACAGCTTCCCGCTCGGCTTCCGGACGTCCCTCCACCTCAAGGACCTCCGCATCGCGCTCGCGGAGGCCGACGACCTGGGCCTGCCGATGGAGGTCACGCGGCTCATCGCCCACTGGGAGGAGCGACTGGTCGCCGCCGGCCTCGGCGACGAGGACGTCTCGAACCTCGCCCGCGTCGCGAAGGGGCAGGTGGAGTGAGGGCGGCGCTCGCGACCGCAGCGCTGGCGGCGACGCTCGCCGTCCCGGCCATGGCCGCCGGCCCGACCCCCCCGGCCACCACGGGAGGTCCCTGCGTGTCCCACGTCCAACGCGGGGTGCTGCCGGCCTGGCTTCGCGCCGGCTTCAGCTCGCCGCGGCCGCGGATCCCGCACGCCCTCGCCGCGGGCGGGCGCATCGCCGGCATCATCTTCGGCGACCCCCTGACGTCGCCGCCGAGGGCGACCGTGAGCAACAAGATCCTCTGGGTGCCGCGTGCCCCCGTGACCGGGATCACCGACCTGCGGATCAGCGCCCAGCGGATGCGCGGCGGGCGCATGGTCGGACGGCCGGTCGGCCGGCTCGTCCGCGGCGGGCCAGGGCCGTCGATCATCGACCTCCCGGCGGCCGGCTGCTGGCGGCTGACCCTGCGCTGGGCCGGCCACACCGACCGGCTGGACCTGCGCTACATCGCGGCCCTGGGCTGACGGCCGGGGGCGGCGGCCCGCTCCGGCGGCCAGCGCGCGAGGAGGCGCTCGTGCCGGCGCCGTCGCTCCGCCTCCTCGCTCCAGGCCTCGTCCTCAGGCATGGCTGGCGGCCGCCCCTCCCCCCAGAGCGGCGCGCCCGGGAGCCCGTGCATCGCGGCGAAGATGTCGTCCTCGTCGAGCCCGGGCGCGGCGAGCGAGCGGAAGGCGAGGTCCGGGTCCCGGATCACCAGAGCGCCGGCCACCTGCGCAGCACCGCCTCGTGGCGCCGGCGCCGCTCCCGATCGCGGTCGAACGCCTCCCGCTCGAGCCGCCGCAGGAGGCGGGCGAGCCGGGCGCGGTGCGCTGGGCCGAGCTGGTGTGCGGCCCACCGGTCGTGGCGCCGCTCGGTGCTCACCGCCGCCTCCCGGGCGGGCGGCGCCCCCGCCGCCGCGGCACGGGGGCTTGCCGTGGCTCCCGGGCGAGGCCCGCCCGCTCCTCGAGCTCCCGCCGGAGCGTCTTGATCTCGTCCCGCAGGTCGGCCGCGTGCTCGAAGCGGAGCTCCTCGGCGGCCTGGAACATGTCCTCCTCGAGCTCGACGATCTGGCGCTCGATCTCGTCCTCGCTCGCGCCGGCGGCGATCGCCGCCTTCGCCCGCCCGCGGCGGCGTGGCTGGTCCTGGCCGTGGAGGCCGAGGAACTCGGCGATGTCAGAGACGCCCTTGACGATCGACTCCGGCGTGATGCCGTGCTCCAGGTTGTACTCGCGCTGGATCGCCCGCCGTCGGTTGGTCTCGGCGATCGCGGTGCGCATGGCCTCGGTCTCGGTGTCCGCGTACATGATCACGCGCCCCTCGACGTTGCGGGCCGCGCGGCCGATCGTCTGGACCAGGGCGGTCGTGCCCCGGAGGAAGCCCTCCTTGTCCGCGTCCAGGATGGCGACCAGCGTCACCTCCGGCAGGTCGAGGCCCTCGCGCAGGAGGTTGACGCCCACGAGCACGTCGAACTCGCCGAGCCTCAGCTCGCGCACGATCTTGATGCGCTCGATCGTGTCGACCTCCGAGTGGAGGTAACGCACGCGCAGGCCGGCCTCGATGAGGTACTCGGTGAGGTCCTCGGCCATCTTCTTGGTGAGCGTGGTGACCAGGGCGCGCTCGTCGCGGTCGGCCCGGGCCCGGATCTCGTTCATGAGGTCGTCGATCTGGTTCTTCGTCGGGCGCACCTCGACCTCGGGGTCGACGAGCCCGGTCGGGCGGATGATCTGCTCCACGATGCGGTTCGAGTTCCGCCGCTCGAACTCCCCGGGGGTGGCCGACACGAAGATCGTCTGGTCCACCCGCTCCAGGAACTCCGACAGCTGCAGCGGCCGGTTGTCGGCCGCGGAGGGCAGCCGGAAGCCGTGCTCGATCAGCGCGAGCTTGCGCGAGCGGTCGCCCTCGTACATCCCGCGCAGCTGCGGGACCGTGTTGTGCGACTCGTCGATCAGGCAGATGAAGTCCTGCGGGAAGAAGTCCAGCAGCGTGTGCGGCGCCGAGCCGGGCGGCCGCCCGTCCAGGATCCGCGAGTAGTTCTCGATCCCTGAGCAGAAGCCGAGCTCGCGCATCATCTCCATGTCGTACTCGGTCCGCTGGCGCAGCCGGTGCGCCTCGACGAGCTTTCCCGCGCCCTCGAGCTCGGCGACCCGCCCCTCGAGCTCCTCGCGGATCTCGACGAGGGCCCGCTCGATGGTCGGCTGCGGCGTCACGTAGTGGGTGGCGGGCCAGATGCCGACGTGGTCCACCCGCCCGAAGTGCTCGCCGGTGAGCGGGTCGAAGCGGTCGATGGACTCGACCTCGTCGCCGAACAGCGAGATGCGGTATGCCGTCTCCTCGTTCGCCGGGAGGACCTCGAAGACGTCGCCGCGGACGCGGAAGCGCCCGCGCTCGAGCACCATGTCGTTCCGCTGGTACTGCACCTCGACCAGGCGGCGGAAGATCTCCTCCCGCGGACGCTCTTCGCCGGTACGGAGCAGGAGCAGCCGGTCCCGGTAGAGCTCCGGCGAGCCGATGCCGTAGATGCAGCTGACCGAGGCCACGATCACGACGTCGCGGCGGGCGAGCAGGGCGCTCGTGGCGGCGTGGCGCAGGCGGTCGATCTCGTCGTTGATCGACGCGTCCTTCTCGATGTAGGTGTCGGAGGCCGGGATGTACGCCTCCGGCTGGTAGTAGTCGTAGTAGCTGACGAAGTACTCGACGGCGCTCGTCGGCAGGAACTCGCGGAACTCGTTGCAGAGCTGGGCCGCGAGCGTCTTGTTGTGGGCGATGACCAGCGCCGGGCGGCCGGCGCGGGCGATCACGTTGGCCATCGTGAACGTCTTGCCGGAGCCGGTGACGCCGAGGACCGTCTGGTAGCGCTCGCCGGCCGCGAGGCCCTCGAGCAGGCCCTCGATCGCCTGGGGCTGGTCGCCGGTGGGCTGGTAGGCAGGCGCGAGCTCGAAGGCGGTGGACATCGCCACCGATGGTAGAGGACGCGGAACCCGGCCCTGCCCTCGGGCCAACGTTTCGGCCGCCCATTTGCTCGCTGCGGCCAAGGCTCCCCCGGGAGCCCCCTCCTACCCTGCCGGCATGACGATCGCACCCGACATGGGCACGGCCTCCCCCTCCGCGCTCCCTCGGGCGAGGGTCGTCTCCGCGATCGCCCCGGGCACGTCCCGGTGGCGACGACCCCGCGACCGGGACGCGGGGTGACGGAGCCGGCGGCGTCCCCGCGACGCCGCCGGCACCGCAGCGACGTGGCCCCATCCGCCCCGGCACGAGCCCAGCACGGGCCTCGGCCGGGGCGGGGTCCACGCCGGCCCGAGGCCCCCGCCCCGCCCCCGGCGTAGGATCCGCGCGGGTCGACGACGCCTCGCGGGAGGGACTGCCATGGAGCTGATCCACACGATGATCCGGGTCCTCGACG
>DATFWK010000202.1:0-4153 GCA_035259345.1 Miltoncostaeaceae bacterium
TGGGCGTCCCAGACCTTCTCGAAGAGCGTGCGGGGCGCCACTAGACGCCCTCCGCGACGCGGGCGTCAAGGTCGGCCCGCCGGCTGGCGTTGACCGCCCGGATGTAGGCGATGGCGCTCGCCTCGAGCACGTCCGTGGAGACACCGATGCCCGTGTAGATGCGCCCGTCGATCTCGCACACGACCCGCGCCTCGCCGAGGGCGTCCTTTCCGCCGGTGACCGCGCTCACCATGTACTCGAGCAGGATCCCCGCGCTGCCGATCGCGGCGTCGATCGCCTTCATGACCGCGTCCACCGGCCCGTCGCCGCTCGCCTCGGCGTCGCGGCGGAGCCCGTCCGGGCCGGCGACCGAGACCCGCGCCGTGGGCGGCCCCTCCTGGTCGATCGTGAGGCCGAAGCCCGAGAGCACGTAGCCGTCCTCGGCCTCGACCCGCACCTCGTCGCCCATCAGCGCGTCGAGGTCGAGCGCGGTCAGCTCGCCCTTGCGATCTGCGACCTCCTTGAAGCGCGCGAACACCGCGTCGAGCTCGTCGCGGTCGAGGCGGTAGCCGAGCTCCTCGAGCGCGTGCTTGAGCGCGTGGCGCCCGGAGTGCTTGCCGAGCACCAGCTCGCTCTTCGCGAGCCCGACGGAGGTGGCGTCCATGATCTCGTAGGTGAGCGGGTTCTGGAGCACCCCGTGCTGGTGGATGCCGGCCTCGTGGGCGAAGGCGTTCCGCCCGACGACCGCCTTGTTCGGCTGGATCAGGTAGCCGGTGAGGCGGCTGACCAGGCGGCTCGCCCGCGTGATCTCCGGCGTCTGGATGCCGCACCACATGCCGCCGACGTCTTCGCCCCGGGTCCGCAGGATCATCGCGAGCTCCTCGAGGCTCGCGTTGCCCGCGCGCTCGCCGATGCCGTTTACGCAGCACTCGACCTGCCGGGCGCCCACGTGAAGGCCGGCCAGGGAGTTGGCGACGGCCAGGCCGAGGTCGTTGTGGCAGTGGACGGAGACCGTGACGTCCGCCAGCGGCGGGCAGCGCTCGTAGATCTCGAGCAGGAAGCGCTGGAACTCGTTCGGCATCGTGTAGCCGACGGTGTCCGGGATGTTGATGGTCGTGGCGCCCTCGGCGATCGCGCCGGCGACCACCTCGGCGACGAAGGCCACGTCCGAGCGCGTGGCGTCCTCGCAGCTGAACTCGACGTCGTCGCAGAGCGACCTGGCGAGCCGGACGGCGTCGAGCGCCGCCGCCCGCACCTCCGGCCGGTCCATCCGGAGCTTGTAGCGCAGGTGGATGTCGGAGGTGGCGATGAACGTGTGGATGCGCGGGCGCTCGGCGTCGCGGACGGCCTCCCAGCACGTCGTGATGTCCCGGTCGTTCGCCCGGGCGAGCCCGGCGATGACCGGCCCCTGCACCTCGCGGGCGATCGCCTGCACGCCCTCGAAGTCGCCCGGCGAGCTGATGGGGAACCCGGCCTCGATGACGTCGACACCGAGCCGCGCGAGCTGGCCCGCGATCTCGAGCTTCTCGCGCATGTTGAGGTGGATGCCCGGCGACTGCTCGCCGTCGCGGAGCGTGGTGTCGAAGAACTTGATGCGCTTGTCCGGGTCGCGTGCGATCGCGTCCTGGCTCATGGGAGGGTCCTCCTCACTCGGAGTCTGAGGTGCCGGGCCCCATCGGGGGCGTGGATGTCAGAGCTCTCCCCCTACCGGGGGAGGATGAGGAGAAGGCCGGCGAGCGGGCAGAGCCCGTCGGTGAGAGCGGAAGCGATCGCGGCGGCCGACATCGAGGGCGCAGTGTAGACGCCTCCCCGGAACGCGGCAACCGGTCCCGGGAGCCGGCGCCTAGGGCGTGTCGAGCGTCACGAACCAGACCCGGTCGAAGCCCTCGATGGACGCGATCTCGTCCGCGACGGCCGGTGGGACCGGCGAGTCCACGGTCACCGCCATCACGGCGAGCCCCTCGGCGCGGCTGCGCGAGACGGCCATCGAGGCGATGTTGATCGCAGCCCGCCCCAGGATCGTCCCCACGCGCCCGATCATCCCGGGCACGTCGAGGTACCGGAAGATGCCGAGGTGCTCGGCCAGCTCGATCTCGATCTCCTGGCCGAACGCCTGGACGAGGCGGGTGCGCGAGGTCGTCCCGACCGTCGTGCCCGCGACGCTGACGGCACCGGCCCGCACCGTGAGGCGGTTCGTGTAGTCGCCGGTCTGGCGCGAGCTGCGCTCGGACCACTCGATGCCCCGCTCGCGCGCGAGGTGCGCGGCGTTCACCAGGTTCGCGGGCTCCTCGGTGTGGCCGGCGAGGATGCCGGCCAGCGCCGCGCTGGTCAGCAGCCGCGTGTCCTGCTCGGCGAGCCCGCCCTCGCAGACCACCTCGAGCGGCGAGATCTGCCCGCCGGCCAGGGCGGAGACGAGCTGTCCGAGCTGGCGGGCGAGCGGGATGAAGGGCCCGAGCACCTCGAGCGCCTGCGGGCTCACGCTCGGGATGTTCACCGCGCTCGTGACGACGCCCCCGGTGAGGGCGGCGGCGACCTGCTCGGCCACGGAGACGCCGGCCCGGTCCTGGGCCTCGACCGTGGAAGCGCCCAGGTGCGGCGTCACCACGACACCCGGGAGCCCGAAGAGCGGGCTCTCGGTCGCCGGCTCGCTCGGGAAGACGTCCACGGCGGCGCCCGCGAGATGGCCGCTTCGGAGCGCGTCCGCGAGCGCGGCCTCGTCCACCAGGTCCCCGCGGGCGACGTTGACCAGGCGGGCGCCCGGCCGCATCCTCGCCAGGGCCGCGGCGTCGATCATCCCGCGCGTCTCGTTCGTCGCCGGCATGTGGAGCGTCACGACGTCGCTCGTGGCGAGGAGCTCGTCGAGCGTGTCCGCGCGCTCGACGCCCAGCTCGCGGAAGCGGCCCTCGGCGACGTAGGGGTCGTAGGCGATCACGCGCATGCGCAGCCCGCGGGCCCGCTCGGCGACCATCTGCCCGATGCGCCCGAGGCCGACCACGCCGAGCGTCTTGCCGGTCACCTCGATGCCGCCGAACTTCGACCGCTCCCACTTCCCGTCCACCAGCCGGGCGTGGGCCTGGGGGACGTTCCGCGCCTGCGCCAGGATGAGCGCGATCGTGTGCTCGGCGGCCGAGAGCGAGTTCGCGTCCGGGGCGTTGCAGACGATGATGCCGCGGCGCGTGGCCGCGTCCACGTCCACGTTGTCCACCCCGGTGCCGGCCCGCCCGATGACCTTCAGGCGCGCGCCGCGGTCGATGAGGTCCGCGGTGACCTTGGTTGCGCTACGGACGACGATGCCGTCGTAGCCGCCGATCCGCTCGGCCAGCTCCTCGGCCGACCAGCCGACGCCGGAGTCGACGGCGACGTGCTGGCGCAGCAGCGCGACGCCGGCATCGGCCAGCGGCTCGGCGACGAGCACGCAGAGGTCGGCCCGGCCGAGCTGACCGGGGAGGCCGGAGGCCATCGTGTCTACCCCCGGTCGGCGCCCGGGTCCGGGAACTCGGGCTTGGGCCGGTCGCCCGCGTTCGCCGGCGCGTTCACGCCCGCGACGGCCTCGCGCCCACGGCCGCGGAAGGCGTTGCGGAAGGCGAGGACGGCCGAGATGTCGCTCGCCTTGTAGGGCTTGCACACCAGCCAGCGCTGCCAGCTGGTCACCACGACGGAGCTCGCGGGCACGTCCGCGGTCGCCGGGACGATCTGCATGTAGGCGGGCGACTTCGCCCACATCGCGGCGATGCCGTTCTGCGCGGCCACCGGCACCTTCGAGCCCACGTAGACGACGATGCCGCCGTGCTCGAGGTTGTGGATGAGGTGCTTGTAGGGAACCTCGGTGGTGTAGAAGCCCCAGTTCGCCCAGACCGGGTTGTGGTTGCCGGAGGTCGGGGGCAGCGACTGCGAGTGCGAATAGTCAGGGTCGCCGACCACGTGGTTGGCGCCGTCGCTTCGGAACGACTGGACGCGGCAGCCGGCGGCCTTGGCGGCCCTCGTCACCGCCGGGTCGATCGCGGGCGCCGCGCCGAGCCCGTCGCCGACGCTCGAGCCGAGCGGGACCCGGTTCTGGTCGTCGGGCGACACGGGCGGCGGGATGATCACCCCGCTCGCCGTCGTCTGGGTCTTGGTGTCGCTCGAGCCGCCGTTGGTGCTGCTGCCGCCGCCGCCACACCCCGCGAGCAGCGCG
>DATFWK010000203.1:0-4736 GCA_035259345.1 Miltoncostaeaceae bacterium
GCGCCGGCGGCGGCCTCGACCACCGCCCGCGCCCCGCGCGCGGACGCCGCCCGCCACGGCGGCAGCGGGTCGACCACCCGCAGCACCCGGCCGTCGGCCGCGACGAAGGCGACCGCCAGCGGGAAGCGCATGCCGAGCGTGTGGACCGACGCGCACGGCTCGATCCAGAGCGCCTCGTCCGGCTCGAGACTCGCCGTGCCGAGCAGGCCGACCGTCCGTGCGACGACGCCGCTCGCCACGTGGCAGCGGCCGAAGCGCACCTCGCCGCGCTCGTCCACGAGCCGGCAGGCGCGCGCCGCGAGACGGTCGACGCGGAGGCGTCCCATGCCCGCGGGATGGTCGCAGAAGCCTGCCGGGGATCCGTCCGGGGGCCGTTGCTACAGTTCCCGCGGCTCCGGGGGAAACCCTCGTCCCCGAGCCGGAAAGCGACGTGGCAAAGCGCCCCGAGACACCCTCGAACTACCGCTCCGGCACGGACTTCACGATGGAGTTCGGGCGGTTCCGCTTCCGCTTCAATCGCCGCGACTTCCGCGAGCGCGTCGAGGCCGCCGCGGCCCAGGTCGGGTTCATCGAGGCGGGCGGCCTGGACGATCCGGAGATCGACGAGCTGGTCGAGCTCGTGGCGAGCGGCGAGCTGACCGCCGCCGGCCCGCTCTCGGCGCACATCGAGGAGCACCGCGCCACGCTGCTGGGCTTCGACGACGACCTCGTCCAGTGGCTCAGGAAGCTGGTGTTCCGCGGCGCCTGGCTGGACCAGCAGATCAAGGAGGACCTCGTCGAGCCGATCTTCACCGAGGAGCGCGGGTTCACCTACCGCTGCTCGGTGACGTCGGACCCGATCGAGGAGATGGCCGACCTGCCGGACTGGTCGGCCGTGGGGTACCGCACGGACCGATGAGCGGCCCGCACGAGCCCGGCGACGCCCTCGAGGCTGCCCGCCGGCTCGAGGCGGGGCTGGGCGAGGCGAAGGCGCGCAACCGGGACGGGCCGCCGCCCGAGCTCGGCCTCGACCCCGACCAGCACCGCGCGCTGGTCGAGGACCTCGAGGTCCTCGTCGAGCTGGTCGGAAGCTCATGGCGCCAGACGCGCGAGGAGATCAGGGCGCTCACCGCCGAGCTCGCCGACCTGCGCCGTCTCGCCGACGACGCCCGCGCCGCCCTTCGCGACGTGCGCTTCGAGCTTCACCTGGTGCGCGCGGAGGCCACAGGCGAGGGCGGGGCCGCGCCCGGCGAGTAGCCCGCCGGCCCGCTCCTAGAGCCGGATCTCGCGGACGGGCGTGCGCCCGAACAGGTGGACCGTGTCGATGAAGCGGACGGTCCCGGCGTGCAGGTCCATGACGATTGAGTGCGTCCGGGCGCCGTCGTTGAAGTAGCGCACGCCCCGCAGGAGGCTCCCCTCCGTGACCCCGGTCGCCAGCACGTAGAGCGGCGCGGAGGCCAGGTCGCGCGTGCCCAGCACGTGGTCGTCGTCTTCGAGGCCGAACTCGCGCAGGCGCTCGCGCTCCTCCTCGGTGCGGGGCCAGAACTGGGCCTGGATCTCGCCGCCCAGGCACTCGAGCGCGGCCGCCGTGATCACGCCCTCGGTCGAGCCGCCGATGCCGACGTACACGTGGTCGCCGGTGCCGCGCACGGCGGCGGACATGCTGGCGGTGATGTCGCCGTCTGGGATCAGGCGGATGCGCGCGCCCGCCTCCCGGATGCCGTCGATCAGCTCGGCGTGGCGCGGGCGGTCGAGCACGATCGCGGTGAGGTCCCGGATCCGGCGGCCGTAGCAGCGGGCGACCGTGTCGAGCGTCTCGCCGATCGGCGAGCGCATGTCCACGCGGCCCTTCGCGGTCGCGCCCACGCAGAGCTTCTGCATGTACATGTCCGGCGCGGAGAGGATGCCGTCGGGCTCCGCGACGACGCAGATCGCGATGGCGCCGCTGTCGCCGCGCGCGACGAGGCTCGTGCCCTCGAGCGGGTCCACGCCGATGTCGAACCGCGGGCCGCCGGTGCCGAGCACCTCGCCCTTGTAGAGCTCCGGGGCCTCGTCCTTCTCCCCCTCCCCGATCACGACCCGACCGCTGATCGGCAGCGTCGCGAAGCTCGTCCGCATCGCGTCCACCGCCGCCTGGTCGGCCGCGTGGTTGTCGCCCCGCCCGAGCCACCGGGCCGAGGAGAGGGCCGCCTGCTCCGTGACCGTCAGGAAGTCGACGGCCGTGACGTCCTGTGCGGTCCGGGACTCCACGGGGGGCGAACCTACCTCACCGTGCGACCTCGTGCCATCGCTCGGGAGCGCCGCCGACGAGCGCCTCGGCCATCGCCAGGGCCTTCGCCAGGAACTTGACGTTGTGCACGCGGAAGATGCTCGCGCCGTGCGCCCGGCACCAGGCGACCAGCACGGTGGTGCCCGCGAGGCGCTGCTTGGCCTCCTGGCCGGTGACGGCGCCGATCACCTTCTTGTTCGAGATCGGGACCAGGAGCGGCCGCCCCAGCGCGCGCACCTCGTCGAGGCGACGCAGGAGCTCCAGGTCCTGCGGCGGCGACTTCCCGAGCCCGACGCCGGGGTCGACGACGATCCGCTCCGGCCCGATGCCGGCGGCCGCCGCGGCCGCGAGGGCTCCGCGGCCCCACTCGACGACCGCCTCGGGCACGTCCACGTCGGGAAAGCTCGCGGGCCGGACCTTCGGCGGGCCGAAGAAGTGCGTGAGCACGACGCCTGCGCCGTGGCGGGCGACCACCCGCGCCATCGCCGGATCGCGCAGGCCGGTGGGGTCGTTCACGATCACCGCGCCTGCGTCGAGCGCCGCCTCCGCGACGGCAGGCTTGAACGTGTCCACGGCGACCGGCACGTCGAGCCGGCGCGCGAGCTCGCGGACGACCGGCACGACGCGCGCGATCTCGACCTCCGGATCCGTCGGCGGCGCGAAGCGCAGCGACTCCCCGCCGACCTCGACCACCGCGGCCCCCTGGCGGGCGAGACGCAGGCCGTGCGCGACGGCGCGCTCGGTGCCGTAGTGGGCGCCCTGGTCCGTGAAGGAGTCCGGTGTCGCGTTGAGAATGCCGACCAGGCGCCCTCGCGAGCAGTCGATCGCGCCGCCAGCGTGAATCCAGACGTGCTCGGCGCTCATGCCGCGAGGGCGTCCAGAGCCTCGAGCGCGCGGTCCACCTCGGCGGCCGTCGTGTAGTGGAGGAACCCGAAGCGCAGCGCCCCCTCCTCGAGGCCGAGGTGGCGCATGAGCTCGAGCGCGTAGTAGTTCCCGTCCCAGGCCTGGATCCCGCGCTCGCCGAGCGCCGCCGCAAGCGGGCGCGGCGACCAGCCGTCGACCGTCACGCAGAACGTCGGCGTCCGCTCGGCCACCCGCTCCGGGTCGGCGATGCCGAGCTGCCGGACGCCGCGGATGCTGCCGACGCCGTCGAGCCACCGGCCGGCGAGCGCCTCCTCATGGGCGCGGATGCGGGCGAAGGCGTCGTCGAGGCGCTCCCGCCGGTCCGCGCCCTCGCCGAGCGAGGCGATGTAGTCGATCGCCGCCGTGGTCCCCGCGATCGCCTCGTGGCTCAGCGTGCCGAGCTCGAAGCGGTGGCCCGGCGGGTGCTCCGCGGACGGGCGCACGCGGTCGGCCGGCCACGAGGCCAGGAGGTCCTCCCGGGCCCAGGCGACGCCGAGGTGCGGGCCGAAGAACTTGTACGGCGAGCACAGGAGCACGTCGAGGTCCAGGCCGATGGCGTCGAGGCGCCGGTGCGGGGCCGCGTGCACCCCGTCCGCCCAGGCGAGTGCCCCCGCCGCGTGCGCCATCTCGCCGATCCGCGCGGCGTCCGGGACCGTGCCGCAGGCGTTCGAGGCCAGCGTGAACGCCACGACGCGGGTGCGCGGCGAAAGCTTCGCCTCGAGGTCGTCCAGGTCGATCGCAAGGTCGCCCGGTGTGACGGCGACCTGGTCCACCTCCACCCCGTGCTCGGGGGCGACCGTGAGCCACGGGCTGACGTTGGCGTCGTGGTCGAGCGTCGTGACCAGCACGCGGTCGCCCGGCTCGAGCGTCCGCATGACGGCGTGGACCAGCAGGTAGTTGAGCGCGGACATGCTGGGCCCGAAGGCGATCTCCTGCGGGCGCCCGCCGACCAGGTCGGCCGCCGCCTCGTGCCCGGCGGCGACGATCGCGTCAGCCGCGCGGCTCGTCTCGAACGCCCCGCCCAGGTTGGCGTTGGCCGCCACCATGCAGGCGGTCACGGCGTCGACCACCTCGCCGGGAACCTGCGATCCGCCCGGCCCGTCCAGGTAGGCGACGTCGTTCGCGAGCGCCGGGAAGCGCGCCCGCACCGACTCGACGTCGAGATCCGGGAGGGCGCTCACGGCGCCGACGCTAGCCGATCGCCGTCGCCAGGCGGCCCTCGGCGCCGGTCCAGCGGGCGCTGACCCCGCCGGGAGCGACGCGCACGATCCGCACCTCCGCCTCGACGCCCTCGGCCGCGAGCGCGGCCCGGGCGCGCTCGGCCACCGCCCCGACGCCCTCGCGCCGGCACCAGACGAGCACGCTCGGGCCCGAGCCGGAGATCGTCGCGCCGATGTGGCCCTCGGTCCCGGCGAGCCCGCGCAGCGCCTCGAGGCCCGGGACCAGCCGGGCGCGGTACGGCTCGTGCAAGCGGTCGACCAGCATCTCCGGCAGGTCCTCGAGGCGGCCCTGCTCGAGGGCGAGCACGAGGCCGATCGCGCGCGCGAGCGTGTCGGCGGCATCGCCGAGCGGGACCTCCGCCGGG
>DATFWK010000204.1:0-11119 GCA_035259345.1 Miltoncostaeaceae bacterium
AGCCTCCCCGCCGCCGAAAAATCGCGAGACTCGTCACTGCCGCGGGGCCGGACCTGCGACACAACCTGCGACACACTCATGCGTCGATCCCGCTTGATCCTGATGCCGGAGCCGGGATTCGAACCCGGACGCCCCGAGGGGCCGGGGAGTTTAAGTCCCCCGCGTCTCCCAGTTCCGCCACTCCGGCATGGTGCTACCGCCCGAACGTGGCCGCGCCCGGGGTGCGGTCCACGGCGCTGATGCGCCGGTGCTCGATCTTCCGGGCCCAGGGCTCGGCCAGGATCGGCCAGCGCTCGAGGATCTGCGCGTGGCGGATGTGGCGGTAGTTCTCGCCCTTGGCGAAGATCAGCCGCCGCTCGTCCTGCGGACGCTGGATATCGGCGATCGCGTCCGCGAGCCCGTCGACGAGGAAGACCGCCTCCTCGGGGTTCTCCCTGGGCTCGTGCAGCGGCTGGAACTCGGCCATTGCCGGAGGATTCTAGAGCGTCCGGCTCAACCGCTCGCCGACGGCCGCCGTCGCGCCTGTGCGTCGCCGGGCCCGCGCTCGAGCGCGATCCCGTCCAGCAGGTCCCGCTCGCTGACCAGGAGGTCGGCGGCACCGGCGGCCTCCATCACCCCGGCCGCGATCAGCCCACCCGCCACGATGGCCGGCGCGCGGGCGGGGTCGAGGCCCGGCACCTCCCGCCGGCGCTCGATCGGCACGGCGGCCAGGCGGGCGGTGATCCCCTCCACGTCCTCCCGGGCGAGGCGCATCCGGTGCACCCGCTCCGGGTCGTACGCGCCGAGCAGGATGGCGGCGAGCGAGGTCACCGTGCCCGCCACGCCGATCATCGGCGCCGTGCCGCCGATGCTCGCGATCGCGGGGCCGGCCTGCGCGACGACCTCGTCGCGGAGCGCCCTGGTCTCGTCCGCCGAGGGCGGGTCCGAGTGGAGGAAGCGCTCGGTGAAGCGCACCGCCCCGACGTCGAGGCTGACCGCGCCTTCGATGGCGCCCCCGCCCCGAACCAGCTCGGTGGAGCCGCCGCCGATGTCCATGACCAGCATCGTGTCGTCCGAGCCCGGCGCCGCGAGGCGTGCGCCCGCGAACGAGAGCGCCGCCTCCTCCCCGCCGGCGAGGACACGAAGGGGCGCGTCGAGGCGACGGCGGACGACCGCCTCGACGGCGTCCCGGTTCGGGGCGTCGCGCACGGCGCTCGTGCCCACCGCCTCGACGTCGTCAGCCCCGAAGCGTTCGATCCGCTCGCGGTAGCCGGCGAGGCAGGCCTCCAGCCGCTCCAGCGCCTCGGCCGTGACGCTGCCATCGGGGCCGGCGCCACGTCGCAGCGCGGTGATCGTCGTTTCCCGCTCACCCTCGGGACCGGCGGGGCCGACGCCCGAGCACAGGAACAGCCGGGTCGAGTTCGACCCGACGTCCACTATGGCGAGCCTCACCTGCCGAGGTAGCGCAGCGGCGCGCGCAGCGCGTTGACCGCCGCGAACAGGCGCATCGTCACCCGCCTGAGCTCCGTCGCCTGCTCGTCCAGCCGCTTCACGGCGTCGTTCAACGCCACCTGGTGCTGCTCGATGCGCTGGATCCCCTGCTCGAACTGGACGACGCCGGCGTCGATCTGGGCCATCCTCGGCTCGACCTCGGCCTGCGCCTCACGGACGGTCCGCCACAGCACGAGCCCGCGCAGGACCACCAGGACGGTGCCGATGACGACCAGCGCGACGAGCAGGAGGCCGGCCACGAGCACCATGTTGTCGCGAAGCCAGTCCACTGGGTTGCCAGTATGCCAGCGGACCAGCGGCCGCCATGGACGGTGTCGTCCGACACGCGTCACCGGCGGAGCCGGGGCGCTAGTGTCACGGCGTCTTCGATGGCGGGCGAGCCGGCACACCAGAACGACGCCGACGCACGCGCACGCGTCCGCCAGCTGCTCCTCTCGGGGGACAACACGATCAAGAACCGCGACAACCCCGAGCGATTCGCGAGGGCCCGCAGGCGCTACGAGGACGCGCGCGAGGTGGCCGTCGCCGCCGGCCTCGAGCCTGGCATCCTCGAGATCATCGACCGCAGGCTGGCGGACCTTCCTGGGGAGGCGGCCGGATGAGGGAGCGGGCCGACGGGCGAGCCTGCGAGGTGTGCCAGCGGACGTTGCTGCCCGGCGAGCCGTTCACGTTCTTCGACGACCCGGAGCGTCGGCGCTTCCGCCGGCCGGTGTGCCCGCTCTGCCAGCGCCGCGCGGTCGCACGCGGGTGGCAGCGCACCGGCGAGCGGCCCCCTGGCGAGGGCCAGCCGGCCGCGTAGGGCCGTGACCCCGGAGGACGCGCCATCGCGGTGAGCCGGGCCGCCGCCGGCCCGGCGCCGCCACTGATCGAGCGCCGCCTGTGGTTCGTGCTCGGCAAGGGCGGCAGCGGCAAGAGCACCGTCTCGGCGACGCTCGGCCTCACCGCCGCGCTGGCCGGGCGCCGGACGCTGCTGATGGAGGTCGCCGGTCAGAACCGCGTCTCGGCGATCTTCGCCGGCGCCAGCGTCGGCCACGAGCGTCCCGTCGAGCTTCGCCCCGGCCTCTTCGGGCTCTCGGTCATGGCGGAGCAGGCGATGGAGGAGTACCTGACCGGCCAGCTCAGGATGCGGCCCCTGGTCGAGGTGCTCTCCCGCAGCCGGGCCTTCCATCACTTCGTCGCTGCCGCCCCCGGCCTGGCCGAGATCGTCACGCTGGGCAAGATCTGGAGCCTGGCGACGGAGCTGGAGCCGGACGGCTCGAAGCCGGTGTGGGACGCGCTCGTGGTGGACGCACCGGCGACCGGGCACGCGCTGGCATTGCTCGACGCTGCCGGGCGCATCGCCCAGATCGCGACCGGTGGGCCGATCCACGAGCAGGCCGAGCGCATCGAGGCGGTGATCCAGCACCCTGCCGCCACGGGCATCGTGGTCGTTGCGCGGCCCGAGGAGCTCGCGGTAAGCGAGGCGCTCGACGCCGCCGCCGAGCTCGCCGAGCGCGAGCTCCCGGCGGCGCTGGCGGTGCTGAACGCCATGCACACACCGCGCTTCTCCGCGGGCGATGACGCCGCGCTCGAGGCCGCCCTCGGCGCCGGCCCCCTGCCGCCCGCGGAGCGCGCGGCGCTCGAGGCGGCCCACGCGCGCCGCGTCCGGGAGCTGGACGAGCAGGGCCTGCTCGAGCGTCTGCGCGACGGCGTCGGGCTGCCCGTGCTGGAGCTCCCGTGCCTCATCGCCCGCCAGATCGACCTGCCGGCGCTCGAGGGCGTCGCGGAGGACCTGGCCCGCGAGCGGCCCCCCGCCCTGTTCGGCGCGACGTGATCGCCGGCGAGCTCGTGGACCGCCGGGTCCTGGTCTCCTGCGGGGCGGGCGGCGTCGGCAAGACCACCATCTCCGCAGCGCTCGGGCTGGGGCTCGCGGCGGCCGGCCGGCGCACCGTCGTGGTCACCATCGACCCGGCCCGGCGCCTCGCGGCAGCCCTCGGCATGGCCGGGCTCTCGGACGAGCCGCGCCAGGTGGACCCGGAGCGGGCGCGGGCCGCCGGGGTGGAGCTCACCGGCGAGATGTGGGCCCTCCAGCTCGACGCCAAGGCGACCTTCGACCGGCTGGTCGCCCGCCACGCACCGACGCCCGAGGCGCGCGACCGGATCCTCGCCAACCGCATCTACGGCCACCTCTCGAGCGCCGTCGCCGGCTCGCAGGAGTACATGGCCGTCGAGCGCCTGCACGAGCTGGTCGAGGAGGACGCCTTCGAGAGCATCGTGCTCGACACGCCGCCGGCACGGAACGCCCTCGACTTCCTGGCGGCTCCCGAGCGCATGGCGCGGTTCATCGAGGGCCGCGCGCTGCGCCTGCTGCTGCGCCCCGGCGGTGGCTCGACCGGCATCGGCTGGCGGGCGCTCCACGCCGGCAGCGCCCTGGTGCTCTCGGTGCTCGAGCGCCTGACCGGCGCCGAGCTCCTGCGCGAGATCTCCGAGTTCCTGGGCTCCTTCGAGGGCATGTACACGGGCTTCCACGACCGCGCCGACGCGGTCCGCGAGCTCCTCAAGTCCGACCGCTCGGCGTTCCTGGTGGTCACGGGCCCCGAGCCGCAGCCCGCCGCCGAGGCCGTCGACCTGTGGCACGCGCTCGAGCGCGGCGGCTACCCGGTGGGCGGGCTGGTCGTCAACCGGACCGAGTCGCTGCCGGAGGGCGGCCCGGCGCCCATCGCCGAGCTCGGGCGCCGGCTTCAGGCGGCGGGCGCGGCGGACCCCGAGGATCTCGCCCGGCGCGCGGCGCGCACGCTCGAGGAGGAGCGCATGCTGGCCGTCAGGGACCTGGACGTCGTCGAGGGCCTGCGGGCGGCGCTCGGGCGGCCGCCGGTGGCCGAGGTGCCGCTGCTCGAGCACGACCCGGTCGAGGTCGCCGGGCTCGCCCGGGTCACGGCGGAGCTCTTCGGCACGTGAGCGTGCGCGTCGCCGTCGTGGGCGCCGGCGCGATCGGCGCCGCCTGCGCCGCCTGGCTGCGGGATGCGGGCGCGGACGTGCGGGTGCTCGACCCCGGCGCCGGGCGCGCGGCCGCCTCGTGGGCCGCGGCCGGGCTCCTGCTCGCCGGGGCCGGGCACGACTGGCCCGCCCCGTGGCACGCGATGGCCCGGCGCAGCATGGAGCTGTGGCCGGAGATCGCCCGCCGCCACCCCGAGATCGAGCTCCGCCGCATCGGCCTGATCCTGCTCGGCGACGCGCCGCTCACGGTCGCCTGGCGGAGGCGGGAGGGGTTCGCGTGCGAGCCGGTCGAGTGGCGCGGGCGCCCGGCGCTCCGCTTTCCGGAGGTCGAGGCGATTCGCCCCCACCGCCTCGCGCCGGCGCTCCTGCGCGGCCTGCCGGTCGAGCCGACGGCGGTGGGCCCGCTCGACCCGCTCCTGGCCGCCCACGACGCGGTCGTCGTCGCGAGCGGCGCGTGGGCGTCGGCGCACCTGCGGGACCAGGGCCTCGACCTGGACGTCCGCCCCGTGCGGGGGCAGATGATGATCTTCGACGGCGGCGACCTCGACGCCGCGCTGTACGAGGCGGCCGGCGAGGAGGTCGCGGTCCCGCGTGCCGACGGCAGGGTGGTCGTGGGCACCACTGTCGAGGACGCCGGCTTCGAGGCCGTCACGCACGAGGCCGACCTCGCGCCCCTCGAGGCGTGGGCTCGGCGCGAGATCCCCGCCCTGGGGCGGCGGGAGGACGCCTGGGCCGGCCTGCGCCCGGGCACCGGTCGGCTGCTGCCGACGGTCGGCTGGGCGGCCCCCGGCGTGGTCGTCGCGGTCGGCCACTACCGCAACGGCATCCTGCTCGCGCCTGCGACGGGCGAGCTGGTCGCCGACCTGATCCTCGGCCGTGCGCCCCGGCTGGACCCGGTGCCGTTCGCGCCGCCCGCGGGCCCCGCCTAGCGGGTCGCCACGCACCCTGCGGGGTCGTGCCGCCCCCGCTCGCTGCCGATAACCCTCCTCGTATGGGTCACTCGCCAGCCCTCAGGCGACTCGGGGCGCTCGCCACCTCACCGGCCGCCATCGTCGCCGTCGTCCTCGCCGCCGCATTCGGCATCGCCGTGCTCGCCGACCCCGGCGTCTGGGGCGGATTCCTGGCGATGGCCAAGGGCGACCGCGAGACGATGCGCGAGACGGTCGCGGGCTTCGGGATCATGGCGCCGGCCGTCTCAGTGCTCCTGAACGTCGTCCAGGCGGTCGTGGCCCCGATCCCCGGCTTCGTGATCCCCTACGTCGACGGCGCGGTCTTCGGCGTCTGGCTCGGGACGCTCGTGACCTGGGTCGGCGGCCTCGTCGCGGCGAGCACCTGCTTCTGGATCGCCCGCACGTTCGGTCGCGGCTTCGCCGAGCGCATGTGCGGCCGCTCCCGCGTGGTCGAGGCCGCCAACCGGAAGGTCGAGCACCACGGCCTCGCCGCCGTCATCGGAGTGCGCCTGGTCCCCGGCCTGCCCTTCGACCTGCTCTCCTACCTCGCCGGACTGACCCGCATGCGGTTCTGGCCGTTCCTGCTCGGGACGGCCGTCGGGAGCGCCCCCCACGCGTTCCTGTTCGCGCTCATGGGGAGCTCGCTCAACATCCCGCTCTGGCTCGGCCTGCTGATGACGCCGCTGGTGGGCCTGGTGATCTCCGCCGTGGTCGGGCTGCGGCGGCTCATCGGCCGCCGCCGGGCCGGCGTGGCCGCCCCCGCGCCGGTCCCCGCCCTCGCCGCGGCGATCGGCGGCTGGGCCCCTTCGGCGCCGCGGATGCGTGCACGCCGGGCCGCCCACCGCCTCGCGGGCCCCTGTCGCCGGCGCGGCCTCGTGCCGGTCGGCGCGTGGCGGGCGGCGCCCGCGCTCGCGCGCAGCCGATCGGTCTAGGTCACCGCCCGCGCCAGCGCGGTCACGACGGCCGCGGCGACCACCGCGACCAGGAGCGGCGCCCGCAGCGCCAGCGCCACGATGGCGGCGAGAAGGCCGAGCGCGCGCGCGTCGAGCTGGAGGTCGCGGCCCGACGCGAAGACGCTGGTGACGACGAGCGCCGCGAGCAGAGCCGGGGCGAGCAGCCGTAGCGGGCCGGCGAGCCACGGCGGCAGCGGCCGGCCGCCGAGCAGCACCGGTCCGACCGCCTTCATCGCCATCGTGCCCGCCCCGACGGCGATCACGACCACCCAGACCTCGCTCACCACACGAGGCCGATCAGGCAGGCGGCGCTCGCGGCGATGATCGGCACGCCGGGCGGCGTGAACGGCACCAGGGCGAGCGCGATGGCCGCCCCGGCGGCGGCGGCGGCCAGCTCGCGCCTGCCTCGGATATGGATCCAGAGGAGCGCAAGGAACAGGGCCGGGAAGGCGGCGTCGAGGCCGAGGCGGTTGGGATCCCCGAGCACGCCCGACCCCAGCGACCCGATGATCGTGCCGACAACCCAGGCGAGCCCCAGCACCACCCCGGAGCCGAGGAGGATGGTCCGGTCGTGGCTCCCGTCCGGGCGGCGTGACAGCGCCCACGACTCGTCCACCACCAGCTGCGCCTGGAGGAAGCGGCGGAACGGCCGGCCCTCGAAGCTCGAGGCGGCCGAGATCCCGATCGGGATGTAGCGCGCGTTCAGGAGCAGCGCGGCCACGACGGCCGCCGACGCCGCCCCGCCCGCGTCGAGGACGGAGGCGGCGGCGAACTGGCTGGAGCCGGCGAAGGTGGTCAGCGACATCACGATGGGCGCCGCCCAGCCCATGCCGACGCTCCGCGCCAGCACGCCGAAGGCCACCCCGAACGCGCCGACCGCCAGCGCGAACGGAACGCCGGCGATCGCCCCGCGCCGAAGCCCCGCGGTCGCGGCCGGGCTTGTCAGCCGGTGCGCGTCCAGCCCTTGACGCCGGAGGCGATCGTGAGCATCCGGCGCCGCAGGGCCCACGGCAGCACGCGCCACAGCGGGACGAACCCGCGCCGCCAGAGCGCCCCGCTCTCGCAGTGCGGCGGCACCCGCCCCAGCCGCCGCATCGAGTCCTCCATGAGCGCCCGCTCGCTCATCATCCGCATCCGTCGCTTGAGGGCCGGCTTGGGGGGACGTGTGACCGGCCGCTCCCCGACCCGCGGCGCGTCGGTGCCGACCTTGCCGAGGGCATCGGCGACGGCCGCCTCGCCCTGGCGGCGCGCCGGCGACTCGGGAGGGGCGAGCTGCGCCGGGCTGCCGCCCGCGCCGAAGAACGCCACCTTGTCGGGGCCGAAGTACTCGCGCAGGTGCTCGGGGATGTGGTCGTCGTTTGCCATGCCCGGCTCAGAGCTTCCCGAGGCCGTTCTGCGCCGCCGTCGAGAGCGGCTCGTAGAGCGCGCCGATCGGCGGCGAGTAGACGTTCTCCATCCAGGCCACGTCGTCCAGCGTCGCGCCCTTCTTCATCGCGAAGGCCAGGAAGTCCGCCCGCTCCTTCACGCCCTCGCCGCCGACGAGCTGGCCGCCGATGAGCCGGCCGGTCCCCGGCTCGGCCAGCAGCTTGACCTTCATGACCTGCGCGCCGGGGTAGTAGCGGGCGCGGCTCACGCCCTGCCCGTTGCCGACCACGAACGGGATGCCCGCGGCCGTGGCCAGGTGCTCGCCGAAGCTCGCGCCGCCGATCGCCATCTGGCCGCCGATCATCCCCCAGGGCACGTACACCGGGTTGTAGACCCGGGTGCCGCCGCCGGCATTCGCGCCGGCGACCCGACCCTGCTGCATCGCGTGCGCACCGGTCAGGCCCTGGACGGCGATGCCGGTGAGCCCCTGCGGCACCTCGACGCAGTCGCCGGCGGCGAAGACGCCGTCCATCGAGGTCCGCATGCCCTCGTCGACCACGATGCCGCCGGTCGAGCCGAGCTTCAGGCCCAGGCTGCGCGCCAGCGTCGTCTCCGGCTCCTTGTGGGTTGCCACCACGCAGATGTCCGCTTCGATCTCGCCGCCGTCGGTCACGACGGCGCGGAGGGTGCCGTTCGTGCCCGCGAAGGCCTCCAGGCTGGTGCCGAAGTGGAGGATGCACCCCAGCTGCTCCAGGCTCTTCTGCACCGGCTCGGCCATGTCCGGGTCGGCGACCTGGGAGAGCAGCCAGGAGCCCTCGTCCACGAGGTGGGTCTCGATGCCGCGATGGGCCAGGGCGGTGAGCATCTCCACGCCGAGCGGGGTGCCCTCCAGCACGACCGCCTTCTTGACCCCGTTCAGGGTCTCGTTCAGCTCGATCCCGCGGCGGATGTTCTTGACGTAGGTCAGCCCGTCGAGATCGTTCCCCGGCACGTCGGGCAGCGTGTAGTTGAAGCCGGAGCACACGACGAGCCGGTCCCAGGGGATCCGCTCGCCGCCCGCGGTCATCGTGCGCGCGGACCCGTCCACCTCGGTGACCGGCGTCTCGCGGCGCAGGTCCACGCCGGCCTCGACGTACTGCTCGGGGCCCGCGAGAAAGAGGCGCTGGAAGTCCGGGATCTCCCGGCCGAGCACGTACGGGATGCCGCAGGGCGAGTAGGCGACGTCCTCGTACTCGGTGCAGACGATGACGTTCGCGTCAGGGTTCGTCCGCTTCGCCATCGAGGCGGCGCTGATGCCGGCGGCGCCCCCGCCGATCACGCAGATCCGGTGTGGCTCCCCCACGTCGCTCCTCCCGGGTCGGTAGGCCCTGACGCTAGCGCATGGCCCCCGTCAGGTGGCGTCGACGCGGACCCGGACCTCCGGCGGCTGCTTCAGCGTGTTCGTGACCCAGCAGAAGCGCTCGGCCAGCTCGACCACGCGCTCGAGCTCCGCCTGGTCGCCCTCGGCGCGCACCACGACCTCGTAGGCGCCGTAGCGCGGCTCCCCCGGGGCGCGCACCGGCAGCACCTCCACGGCCACGTCGCCGACCGCGACCCGGCGCTTGCCGGCGGCCCAGACGACGGCCAGGCACAGGCAGGACGCGAGCGAGGCGGTGAGGAGCTCCGTCGGCATCGGCCCCTCGTTCGTGCCGCCGAACTCGGGCGGCTCGTCGACCGTGATCGAGTGGCCGCGGGCGCCCACCTCGATCACCATGCCGCCCCGCCACTCGGCGCGCCAGACCGGGTAGCGGAAGCCCTCCTCGCGGGGCCCCTCGCCGGCGTCGGCCGGGCTCACGCCGCGACCAGCTCCTCGTAGAACGCCTCGTGGGCCGCCGCGCAGGCCGACCAGGTGAATCGTTCCGCGGTGGCGTGGCCGCCGGCTTGGATGCGCTCGCGGACCGCGCCGTCCCGCGCGGCCACGACGATCGCCTCGGCGAGGGCCACCGCGTCGCCCGGCGCGGCCATCAGGCAGTCGCGGCCGTCGGTCAGGTGCTCCCGCAGCACGGGCAGGTCGCTCACGACGGCCGGGAGCCCGGAGGCGAGGGCCTCCAGCACCACAAGGCCGAACCCCTCGCGCGTCGATGGGAAGGCCAGGACGTCCGCGGCCCGGTAGAGGGCGGGCATGTCGGCGTCCGGCACGGTGCCGACGATCGTGACGTCCGCGCCGGCGGGCACATCCCCGCTGCCCTCGTGCACATCGAGCCCGAGCCGGGCGACGTCCTCCCACCAGCCTTCCCGGTACTCGCGGTAGTCGAAGAGGGTCTCCCCGCCCGCGATGGCCAGCATCGCCCCGTCGCCGAGGCGCCCCCGCGCCCGGGCAAAGGCCTCGATCAGGGGGCGGCTCCCCTTGCGCGGCTCGATCCCACCCACCGCGAGCACCACCGGACGCGGGCCCCAGCCGAAGCGATCACCCGCAGCGGCGCGGTCGAGCGGGCAGGCGGCGAAGCGACCGGCGTCCACCCCGTTGTGGATCACCCGCGCGCCGACGCCGAACTCGGCGGCGAGCCGGTCCGCCCAGTAGCGCGAGACGCAGAGGCGATGGTCAACGTCCGCGATGGAGGCGCGCTGGCACTCCTCGAGCACCGGGCTGGTGAACGCGTCCACGTGGTGGACGGTGCGGACCACCGACGGGATCGACCCCTGCGCCCGCAGCGCGAGCAGCGAGCGGGCCGAGAGGCAGTCCTCCGCGTGGTCCACGTCGGCGGGCCCCTCGTGCGCGAGTGCCTCGGCGAGGGCGTCCGCGTAGCGGAGGATCCGCGCCTCGACGTCCTCGTCCTGGCGCCGCTCCACGGGGACCAGGCGGGTCGCCACGCGCGGCTCGCGGAAAAGGCGGGCCCCGTCCACCGACAGCGTCCAGAGCTCGACGTCGTGCCCGCGGTCGGCCAGGGCCTCGGCGAGCGACAGCGCGTGGACCACGCCGCCGCGGGGCTTGGTCGAGTAGGTCGTCAGGCGGATCCTCACCCGACCATCGCGGCCGCGAGACGGGCGGCGGCGGCGTTGGTGGGCGCCAGGAGGACCCCGGCGTCGCGGAGGGTGGCCTCCTGGCGGCTCGCCACCTGGGGGTCTGACTCGGTGCCGACGACGTGGGCGACGGTGACCAGCTCTGGTCGGGCGGCCCGGGCGGCCTCGATGGCTGGGACCAGTGCGCCGGCCGGGTCGCTGTGGCTCGCATGGCCGAGGACGACGTCGAGCAGCAGCACGGCCAGCCGCGGATCGCGTGCGGCCTCCACGATGAGCTCGGCGCGGGGCAGCGGGTCGATCATCGGGTGGGGCCGCCCGCGCGTGTACTCCTCCTCGCCGAGGTCGAGGCAGCCGTGCCCACTCGGGCGCTCGCCCGGGCCGAGC
>DATFWK010000205.1:0-5044 GCA_035259345.1 Miltoncostaeaceae bacterium
GGACCGCTTCAGGAGCGACTCGAACAGGTCGCCGACGTAGGCCGTCGCGGAGATGACGATGCCGAGCACGAGCGAGTCCAGGCTGCCGATCCAGTCCATGTAGAGCCCGGCGATCCAGACCGCCAGCACGCCCCCGGCGAAGCCGACCAGCAGGCCCTCCAGGGTCTTGCCCGGCGAGATGCGGGGCGCGATCGGCGTCCGCCCCCACAGCCGCCCCCCCGCATACGACAGGGTGTCGAACGCCCAGGTGCCCACGAGGATGTTCGCGACGGCGGCCGCGCCGTGCGGCAGCTCGCGCGTCGCCACGAGGAGGCCCATCGGGACGCCGATGTAGACCGCTGCGAAGAGCGTCGTCGCGACCCGCAGGACCACGTCCTCCCGCCGCTTGAGGATGAGGCCGGCGACCGCCGAGAGCCCGATCGCGAGCCCGACGCCGAAGAGCACCGCGCGCTCGGCCGGGTCGACCAGCCAGGCGAGCACGATCGACACCGTGACGGACGCGTATCCGGCCCATCGCAGCGGCCCGAGGTCGGCGAGCAGGTTGTAGAGCTCGAACAGCGCGATGAGCGCGATCGCCAGGACCGCCGCCGCGAAGAGCGGGTCCCCGACGGCGACGACCACGATCGCGAGGACGATCCCGGGGATCGCGATCGCGAGTCTGCTCGCGAGCATTCTCGGTGCTACCGGGCTCCGAAGCGGCGCTGGCAGCCGGCGTAGTGGGCGAGCGCGGCGTGCAGGTCCTCGGGCGTGAAGTCGGGCCAGAGCTTGTCCGAGAAGTAGAGCTCCGCGTACGCCGCCTGCCACAGCAGGAAGTTCGAGAGGCGCTGCTCGCCGCTCGTCCGGATGACCAGCTCCGGGTCGCGCAGCTCCGGGTCGTAGAGGTAGGCGCCGAAGTGCTCCTCCCCGTCCTCCGGGGCCGCCTCGGCGACGAACCGCCGGGCGGCGTCGACGATCTCGCGCCTGCCGCCGTAGTTCATCGCCACGTAGAGCCGCATGCCGGCGTTGTCGCCGGTTAGCCCCTCCGCCCAGGCGATGCGCGCCCTGAGGTCCTCCCCCAGCTCGGCCGTGCGCCCGACGAAGCGCATGCGCACCCGCTCCGCGTGGAGCTCCGGCGTCTCCCGGTCGATCAGCTCGCAGAAGAGCCCCATGAGGTCCGCCACCTCGTCCGCGGGCCGGCCCCAGTTCTCGGTCGAGAAGGAGAACACCGTCAGGTCCTCGACGCCGGCGTCGGACGCGGCGCGCACGACGCGCTTCAGGGCCTTGGCCCCGGCGCGGTGGCCGGCTGCCACCGGCAGGCGGCGCTTGCGCGCCCACCGGGCGTTGCCGTCCATGATGATCGCGACCGAGACCGGCACGTCGCGCAGCAGGCCCTCCGGGGGGAGGGGCGCATGGCGCAGGCCGAGCAGGGTCCGCGCCGAGCGCAGGCGCGTCCGGAGCGTCACGGGCGCCCCGCCGGTCCGCCTTGGCTACACCTCAAGGATCTCGGCCTCCTTGCGGGCCATCATCGCGTCGATCTCCTTGATCTCGGCGTCCGTCAGCTTCTGCACCTGGTCCTCCGCCCGGCCCAGCTCGTCGCGCGAGAGCTCGCCGTCCTTCTCCTGCCGCTTGAGGTGGTTCAGCGTGTCGCGCCGGACGTTGCGCACGGCCACGCGGGCCTCCTCGGCCATCTTGTGGACGAGGCGCACGAGCTCCTTGCGCCGCTCCTCGGTGAGCGCGGGGATCGGCAGCCGGATCAGCTGGCCGTCGTTCGAGGGCGTCAGCCCCAGCTGCGACTCGAGGATCGCCTTCTCGATGGTTTTCATGAGGGACCGGTCGAATGGCTGGACGGTCAGCATGCGCGGCTCCGGCGCGTGGATCGTCGCCACCTGGTTGATCGGCATCTGCGTGCCGTACGCCTCGACGCTGACCCGGTCCAGCAGGTGGGTCGAGGCGCGGCCGGTCCGCACGGAGGCGAACTCGGCCTCAAGCGATTTCACGGCCCCCTCCATCCTGCGCTTCGTGTCCGCCATGTCGTGCTTCACGCCGGCGCCTCCTCCCGATCGGTGGCCACGACCGTGCCCACGTGCTCGCCGCGGAGGATGCGGAGCACGTTCTCCTCGTCGCCCATGTTGAACACGTAGATCGGGAGCCCGTTGTCCAGGCAGAGGGTGAGCGCGGTGGTGTCCATCACCTTGAGCCCGCGCTCGATCGCCTCCATGTGCGTGATGCTCGGCAGGAGGCGCGCCTCGGGATCCGAGCGCGGGTCGCGGTCCATCACGCCCTCGACCCCGTTCTTCGCCATGAGGATGGCCTCGGCCCCGATCTCGAGCGCACGGAGCGCCGCGGTGGTGTCCGTGGTGAAGAACGGGTTCCCCGTGCCGCCCGCGAAGATCACCACGCGCCCCTTCTCCAGGTGGCGGATCGCGCGGCGGCGGATGTACGGCTCGGCGACCTCCTGCATGGTGATCGCCGACTGGACCCGCGTCGTGACCGCGAGCTTCTCCAGCGCGTCCTGGATCGCGAGCGCGTTCAGCATCGTCGCGATCATCCCCATGTAGTCCGCCGTCGCCCGGTCCATGCCCCGCGCGGCGCCGGCGACGCCGCGGAAGATGTTGCCCGCGCCGACCACGATCGCCACCTGCACGCCGAGGCCCAGGGCCGCGCGCACCTGCCGTGCGATCGCGCCGATGCGCACCGGGTCGATGCCGTATGTGCGCTCGCCGAGCAGCGCCTCCCCCGAGAGCTTCAGCACGACGCGGTGGAACCGCGCGTCGCCGTCCGCCGGGACGGCGCCGTCGGCGCGCGGCTCGGCTGAGCTACCGACCGAGCTCATAGCGGACGAAGCGCCGGATCGTGACGTTCTCTCCGACCTTCGCCGCGACCTCCTGGCGCAGCGCCTCGATGGTGCGCGGCTTCTTCTCGCCCTGGTCGCGGACGAACTCCTGCTCGAGCAGCGTGAGCTCCTTCAGCCGCTTGGCGAGCTTGCCCTCGACGGCGCGCTCGCGGAACCGCTCGTCGACGTCCTTGGCCTCCTCCATGAAGATCGCCCGCTCGCGCTCCCTGAAATCCTCGGGAACGTCGTCCAGCGACAGGAACGTCGGGTTCAGAGACGCCACGTGAAGCGCGACCTCGTGGGCGAAGGTGCGCAGGTCCTCGCCCCGCGAGACGAAGTCGGTCTCGCAGTTGACCTCCACCATCGAGCCGACGCGCCCCATGTGGATGTACGCGTCGATGTAGCCCTCGTTGGCCGCCCGGTCGGCGCGCTTGGCCGCGTCCGCGGCGCCCTTGGCGCGGAGGATGTCGACGGCCGCCTCGATGTCCCCGCCGGCCTCGATCAGCGCGGCCTTGCAGTCCATCATCCCCGCGCCGGTGCGCTCGCGAAGGGCCTTGACCTCCTGTGCGGTCGGCTGCTGGGGCGCCTTCACTCGCCCACCCCCGCGGTCGCGGCGGGGTCGGTCGGGACGGGCGCCTCGGCCGGGGCGGCCGGCGGAAGCTCCGCGCCGTTCGCCTCGGGGCTCTCGGCGGCCGGGGCCGGGGCCGGGGGCGCGGCGGGCTCGGGCTCGGCGGGCGCGGCGGGCTGGGCCGGCGGCGCCGGCTCGGGCTCGGCCTCGGCCTCGGCGGCCGCGGCCGGCTGGGTGTAGCCCCGCCCCTCGAGGATGCCGTCGGCGAGGGCGCCCAGGATCAGGTTGCAGGAGCGGATGGCGTCGTCGTTGCCCGGGATGACGTAGGTCGCCTCGTCCGGGTCGCAGTTCGTGTCGACCAGGCCGATGACCGGGATGCCGAGGCGGTTCGCCTCGCGCACGGCGATCGCCTCGCGCTTGAGGTCGACGATCGCGACCGCGTCCGGCAGGCGCTGCATCTGCGCGACCCCGCCGAGGTTGGTCTCCAGCTTCACGAGCTCGGCCTCGGAGGCCAGGCGCTCGCGCGTGGGCAGGAGGTCGAGCTGGCCGTCGGCCTTCTTGGCGCGAAGCTCGTGCAGGCGCTTGATCCGGTCCGACATGGTGGTCCAGTTGGTGAGCAGGCCGCCGAGCCAGCGGTGGGCCACGTACGGCATCCCGGCCCGCGAGGCCTGGTCGCGGACGGCGTCCTGGCACTGCTTCTTGGTGCCGACGAACATCACGGTGCCGTTCCGCGCGGCGATGTCCCTCGACACGTCCACCGCCTGGCCCAGGAGGTCCAGGGTCTGGGTGAGGTCGATGATGTAGATGCCCCCGCGCTCACCGTAGATGTAGCGCTTCATCTTGGGGTTCCAGCGGCGTGTCTGGTGCCCGAAGTGCACTCCGGACTCCAGCAGCTGCTTCATGGTGACCGGCAACTGCGTCTCCTCGGTTCGGGTCGGCGAGTGGCCGGTGCGTGCATGGTGGACCGCGCGGCTCGCGCGGCACCGCCACCCTGCGTTTGCGCACCGGATCGTGGTCGACAGGATCTGCGGACGAGAAGTTTACCGCGGAGGCGCGATGGAGCGGGCGGATCCGGGGCCGCCGAGGGCCGCGGAATGCCCCAAAACCTCATGTCCGCGCCCGGTCGAGCGCCTGCTCGAGGTCCGCGGGCAGGGGGCTCTCGACCTCGACGGCCTCGCCGGTCACCGGGTGCTCGAAGGCCAGCCGCCGGGCATGCAGGAACTGCCGGTCCAGCGCAAGGCGCTCCTCCGGGCGCCCGTAGAGGGGATCGCCCACCACCGGGTGGCCCACGGCCTCCAGGTGCACGCGCACCTGGTGGGTCCGCCCCGTCTCCAGGCGGGCCTCGACGAGGCTGTGACGCGGCAGGGCCTCGACGAGCCGCAGGTGGGTCACCGCGTCCCGCGGGCTCGCCGTGCGGGTCGACATCCGCAGCCGGGAGCGCCGGTCGCGCCCGACCGGGCGGTCCACGGTCAGGGCCGGCGGGAACCGGCCGTGGACCAGCGCGAGGTAGCGCCGGTCGATCCGCCGCTCGCGGAGCATCCGCTGCAGGCGGCGATGGACCCGCTCGCTGCGCGCCACGACCAGGAGGCCGCTGGTGTCCCGGTCGAGGCGGTGGACGATCCCCGGCCGCGCGGGCTCACCCCCGCCCGCGGCGCCGAGGGCCA
>DATFWK010000206.1:0-2381 GCA_035259345.1 Miltoncostaeaceae bacterium
TCGCGCACCATCCGCTGGCGGTGCAGCACGAGCCCGCTGAAGTAGCCGTCGAGGGCCGGCAGGGTCGTGTTGTCGACGACCGGGAGCCCCTGGACGGCGCCGTCGCGCTGCCGGTCGCCGAGAACGTCTCGCTGGCCGTCCTCGACCGTTACTTCAACGGGATCGTGCTCGACCGGCGCCGCACCCGTCGGGACACCGCTGCGCTGATGGGCGAGTTCGACGTCCGGCCCAACGACCCGTCGCTGCCGTACGGCGCCCTGTCCGGCGGGAACCAGCAGAAGGCGCTGCTCGCGAAGTGGCTCCAGACGCGGCCCTCGATCCTGCTCCTGCACGAGCCGACGCAGGGGGTCGACGTCGGCGCCCGCCAGCAGATCTTCGAGCTCATGCGGGCCGCCGCCGCCGGCGGCGCCTGCGTCGTGTGCGCGAGCTCGGACTACGAGCAGCTCGCGGCCGTCTGCGACCGCGTGCTCGTCTTCGGGCGAGGCCGGGTGGCGCGCGAGCTGGTGGGCGGCGACGTCACCAAGGACCGCATCATCGAGCAGAGCTACGCCGCGATGGCGGAGCCTGCCCGGCGGGAGCCGAGCCCGTGAGCGTCGCGGCGGAACGGCGCGGGCGCCGCTGGCTCACCCCGCTGATGGCGGAGCGCCTGGCGCTGCCGGTGGCCTGGGGGATCCTCTGCATCGTCTTCTCGATCGCGCGGCCCGAGACGTTCCCGACCGTGGACAACTTCGCCACGATCTTCGGCTCCCAGGCCGTGCTCGTGGTGCTGACGCTGGCGCTGCTCGTCCCCCTGACCGCCGGGGACTACGACCTCACGATCGCGGCCAACGCGACCCTGTCGGCGATGGTGGTCGCAATCCTGAACGCCAACCACGGCTGGGCGATCGGCTGGGCGATCCTCGCGGCCCTCGGGATCGGGGCCTTCGTCGGCTTCGTGAACGGCGGCCTGGTCGTGCTCCTTGGCGCCGACTCGCTGATCGTCACGCTCGGGACCTCGACCTTCATCGCCGGGGTGGTGCTGTGGATCAGCGACTCCCAGACGATCACGGGCGTGTCCGAGGGCCTCACGACCTGGGTGGTCGACAAGCGCCTGTTCAGCATCCCGCTCGAGTTCTATTACGCGCTCGGGATCGGCGTGATCATGTTCTACGTGTTCGAGTTCACGCCGCTCGGCCGGCGCCTCCTGTTCGTCGGGCGCGGGCGCAGCGTGGCGCGGCTCTCGGGGCTGCGGGTCGGGCGCCTGCGATGGGGCGCGATGGTCGCCTCCGGCGTCATCAGCGCGTTCGGAGGCGTGCTCTACGCGGGCACGATCGGCGCCGCGGACCCGACCTCGGCCCTGGCCTTCCTGCTCCCCGCCTTCGCGGCCGCGTTCCTGGGCGCGACCAGCATCCAGCCCGGGCGCTTCAACCCCTTCGGGGCGATCGTCGCCGTCTACTTCCTGGTCACGGGCATCACCGGCCTGCAGCTGCTCGGTGCCCAGAGCTACGTCCAGAACCTCTTCTACGGTGGCGCGCTGGTGCTGGCGGTCGCACTCTCGCAGCTCGCCAGGCGCCGGGAGGCCATCGACTTCGCCGCCGGGGAGTAGCCCGCCAGGCACGGCGGACCCCTCGGGCTTGGATCCGGCAGCCCCGGGCGCCTACCCTCCCGCCCGGCCATCCACCACCCTGGAGGTGCTGCCGATGACCCCGCGAGCCCGTCACGTCATCTGCACGGCCGTCCTGGCCGCCCTCGCGGCCGTTCCGGCCGTCGCGGCCGCGGCACCCATCATCAGCATGCAGGACGACCGCGTGTGGCAGGTCGCGAACCCGGCGTCCCGTGTCGCGCTGATGGCGAAGACCGGCGCCCGCGCGATCCGCGTGGACATGCGCTGGGACGTGGTCGCCACCCGCCGCCCCGCGGCGCCCACCAACCCGGCCGATCCGGCCTACGACTGGCGCCGCTACGACGCGATCGTGAAGGCGGCGAAGGCCAAGGGTCTCCAGGTGATCTTCACGGTGTGGGGCACGCCCGCCTGGGCCGCCGACCGCTCGGTGCCGCCGCCGACGAACCCCGCGTTCCAGCCATACGCGATCCGGCCGGCACGCCCGGCCGACTACGGGGACTTCGGCGCGGCCGCCGCGGCTCGCTATGCGCCGCAGCGCGTGCACCGCTGGGAGGCCTGGAACGAGCCGAACATCCCGCTGTTCCTGCGCCCCCAGTTCGCGCGGAAGGGGCGGCGCTGGGTGCCGGCGTCCCCGGCGACCTACAGCGCGATGCTCAAGGCGTTCTACGCGGGCGTGCACAAGTCGGACCGGCGGGCGCTGGTGTCCGGGGCGGTGACGGCGCCTGCGGGCGACAAGTGCCCGTTCAGCTGCCCGGACCAGGCGGACGACCGGATGACG
>DATFWK010000207.1:0-2252 GCA_035259345.1 Miltoncostaeaceae bacterium
CCCTGCGGCAGGTCGACGCTCGGCAGGCGCCGCGACACCAGCACCGCCAGGGCGCTCTCCGGGAGGTAGCGGAGGAAGGCGCGGAGCGTCTGGAGGCTGGGGGCGTCGGGCTCCAGGTGGTGCAGGTCGTCCATGACCACCACCCAGCCGCTTCCCACCTGCTCGGCGAGGAGCGCCGCGCAGTCCTCCGGCGCGAGGCCGTCGGCGAGGAAGTCGCGCACCATCGGGCCCAGGTGGGGCTCGAGGCGCCCGAGCGAGGCGGCCAGGTAGGTGACGAAGCGGCCGGCGACGCGGTCGGCGGGGTCCACGCTGAGCCAGGCGGCCGGCCCGTCGTGGGCGGTCAGGAACTGCGCCGCGGCGGTCGTCTTCCCCGCCCCGGCGCCGGCGACGACCAGCACGATGCGGTGGCCGGCCGAGGCGGCGGCGAACACGCCCTCCAGCCGCGGCCGGGGGATCACGGCGGCGGGCAGCGCGGGCGGGCGGATCTTCGCCGCGATGAGCCGTCGATCGACGTCCGCCACCGCCCCTCCCGCTCGCTCCTGACACCCAGTTCACGCACCGGCGCCGGCGGCGGCTGCGGAACCCCTCGGGCGTTTAACGGCCGCGTGGGTAGCGTCGCCGGGCCGATTCCAAGCGGATTCATGCACCGCCGCCGTCGCCGCGTCAAGGACGGGCCGGTCCGGCTGTCATGCCGCACACCCTGTCGAGGAGGCGAGGCAAGTGGCCGAGCTCAACGTTGCGAGCGTTCCCTGGATCGACAGCGGCGACGCGCCCCCGCTGCCGCTGGACCGCGACAAGCGCGACATCATCTCCCAGGGGGTCGCCGACCCTCTCTACGACTACGACATCGTGCCGCTCACATACGTGAACTCGCGCTGGTTCGCGTTCTTCTACCGCGCGGCAGAGTCCGACCTGAAGACGGTCCTGCCGAAGTGCCTCGACCTCGAGGACGACGTCGTCGAGTTCTGGTACGTCGACCACAACCACACCGGGGTCGGGCCGTACGGCGAGGTCGGGGTCACCGTCGCCGCCTCCTGCAAGGGCCAGGACGGCAACACCTACTACGGGGGCTACTACCCCTACATGTGGCTGACCGCGTCGCCCGGCGTGGCCGCGGGGCGCGAGCCGTTCGGGTTCCCGAAGAAGGCGGCCTACATCATCACCCAGGAGCACGGCGGCAAGGAGGACGACGGCTACGGGGGGTTCGGCAACGACTACTTCAACTTCACGCTGGAGCGCCGCGGCTACCTCATCCACACGGCCACGGGCAAGTACGACGACGCCGAGCTGTCGGCCAGACCGGCGTTCTACGGCGACCCGAAGTACGGGCGCATGAACCTGCGGCTCCTCACCGACCCGAGCCTCAAGACCACCCGCTGGGACCTCACCTACCTGCCGTCGGCGATCACCCCCGAGCTCGCCGCGGGCCTCGGCCGTCCGGAGACGGCCGGGCAGCACCGGTTCCAGCTCAAGCCCGAGTCGATCCGCACGGCCTCGGCGGGCGCCATCCGCAGCTGGATCCTGCAGGCCACGCCCTGGGACAACCTGGGCTCGCTCCTGCCGGTGAAGGAGCTGATCGGCCTCATGGGCTTCAGCTTCGACCTGGTCATCCCGGGGGCGGACACCATCTGGACCCAGACCGTGGAGCGGTCGGACGAGGACGTCGCGGACCTGCTCTACGCCACGCCCTACCAGTACACGATGCGGCACCGGTTCCCGAAGCCGCCGGGCGTCTAGGCGCCGAAGCCAAGATCACGGCGCGGGCCTTGGGAGCCCGCGCCGCGGCCGGCCCGGGCGAGCCGGCGCGTGGTGCCGGCCGGCCCGGGCCGAGAGAACACCGGGCCGGTCGGCGCTGCACTCCTCAGCGCTCCTTGAGCGGCACGCGCTCGAGCGCGTCCAGGTACTCGTAGACGTCGATCTCGCCCGCGACGTACCGGTCCCGCAGCAGGTCCATCTTCGCCGCGGGACTGGCCGGCGCCAGGAGCCTCCGCAGCGGGCTGCCGTCGACGAGCGTGCGCAGGTTCAGCGCAACCCCCTCGAGGACCATGCGCGCGGCCAGGGAGAAGCTGCGCATGATCGCCCGCACCGCGAGCACGACCATCAGCGAGCCGACGCCGATCACGACCAGCGGCAGGAGCAGCAGCACGCCGACGTCGCCGAGCACGTCGCGGGCGACGACGAGCGCCCCCAGGAGGACCACCACCAGCACCGCGAGCAGGATCATCAAGCCGCCTTTCGTCGGGTCGCCTCGC
>DATFWK010000208.1:0-5867 GCA_035259345.1 Miltoncostaeaceae bacterium
GCCGCGCTCGCCGCGGAGGGCCTGTCCAACGCCGAGATCGCCCAGGCGCTCTTCGTCACGGTGCGCACGGTGGAGATGCACCTGACGGGGGCATATCGGAAGCTCGGGATCTCCTCCCGGGACGGGCTGCCCGCGGCGCTCGAGCCGCGGGCCGCTGGCTGAAAACCCTTCGGTCGGTCCACGTCGCGGGGCAGCGTCGGGGAGCGCAGCCTCTGGACATCCCCGGAGCGGCGCCCTGCCGCCCCGGGCCGTCCAATGACAAGGAGGACCGACCATGACCACGCTCTCGATCGACACGACCCGGCGCCTCCCGGCGGCCGGCCGCTGGGCCGGCCTCGCCGGCCTCGCCCAGGGGGACGACCCCGACGCCCGTGACCGCGCGTTCGTGCTCCTGCACGGGCTGACCTTCGACCGGCGCATGTGGGAGCCGGTGCTCGGCGCCCTCCCGCTCCGTCACCGCGCGATCGCGCTCGACCTTCCCGGCCACGGGCAGAGCGCCCCGCTCGAGCGCCATCACCTCGGGGACGTCGTCGACGCGATCCACGACGCCGTCCTGGAGGCGGGCATCGACGCGCCGATCGTCGTCGGCCACTCGGTCGGCGGAGCGATCGCCGGCATCTACGGGGCGACCTATCCGACGGCCGCGGTCGTGAGCGTCGAGGCGCCCATCGACGTGCTGCCGTTCGCGATGACCGCGCGGGCGCTGGAGCCGCAGCTCACAGGCGAGGACTTCGCCGCGACCTGGGCGCGGTTCCGCGACAGCTGGCACATGGAGCTGGTGCCGCCGGCCATGCGCCACCTGTTGCGCCCCGGCGAGGACGCCTCCCAGGACATCGTCACGAGCTACTGGTCCGACCTGTTCGAGCTTCCGGTCGGCGAGCTGCTCGCGTGGGTGAGCGCCTCGTTCGAGCGCGTCCGCGCGGGCGCGGTGCCGGCCATGCTCATGTACGGCAGCCCGCCTGGCGAGGGCGAGCTGGAGATGGCGGCCGCCCGCCTGCCACACGCGGAGGTGCTCGTGTGGCCGGTCGGCCACCACTTCCCGCACCTGGCCGACCCGTACCGCTTCGCGGCGCTCCTCACCGGCCTGGCCGCCGCCCTTCCCACGCCGGGCGCCACCGGCTGGCCGGCCGCCGATCGGCGCCGGCCGACGGACGAATGACCGGGTGATCGTGGTTCGTTGATCCGCCGCGGGCGTCCCGCCCTGAAGGGCGCCCGCGGCCGCGTACACTTGCGGGTCCGAACGCCAGAGGGGGGAGGTTCGTCATCGACGCTTTCGAACAGGAGGTCGAGGCGACGCGCGGGTGGATGGGGAGCCCGCGCTTCGCCGGCATCACCAGGCTCTACACGCCGCGGCAGGTCGTCGAGCAGCGCGGCACCGTGCCGACGGACAACATCGTCGCGCGGAACGCCGCGGAGCGGTTCTACGCGCGGCTCCGTGAGCTCTTCGCCCACCGGCGCTCCATCACGACGTTCGGCCCCTACTCGCCCGGGCAGGCCGTCGCGATGAAGCGCGCGGGCATCGAGGGCATCTACCTCGGCGGCTGGGCGACCTCGGCGAAGGGATCGCTGGCCGAGGACCCCGGACCGGACCTTGCCAGCTATCCGCTCAGCCAGGTGCCCGACGAGGCGGCGGGGCTGGTGCGCGCGCTCCTCACGGCCGACCGTAACCAGCGCTTCGCCCGCTCCCGCATGAGCGACGCGGACCGCGACGCCGCACCCGAGATCGACTTCACGCCCTTCATCATCGCCGACGCCGACACGGGCCATGGCGGCGACGCCCACGTGCGCAACCTCATCCGGCGGTTCGTCGAGGCCGGCGTGCCCGGCTACCACATCGAGGACCAGAAGCCCGGCGCCAAGAAGTGCGGCCATCAGGGCGGCAAGGTGCTGGTGGCCGAGGACGAGCAGATCAAGCGGCTGAACGCGGCGCGCTTCCAGCTCGACGTGATGGGCGTTCCCGGCATCATCGTCGCTCGCACCGACGCGGAGGCGGCGAACCTGCTCGACGGCGCGGGCGACGAGCGCGACCAGCCCTTCGTCCTCGGCGTGACCAACACCTCCGTCCCCTCGTACAAGGCCGGCTACCTGGCGCTGATCCGGCGCCTTCACGACGCGGGCGTCGGGGAGCTGAACGGCTTCCTGCTGTACGCCCTCTCTGACGAGGAGTACGCCGCTGCTGACGCCTGGCTCGACCGCGTCGGGCTCGACGAGGTCGTCGACGACGCCGCGCGGGCCCACCTCGGAAACGGCGCCACGCCGGAGGCGACGCTCGACACCGTGGCCGACCGTTTCCTGGAGGCATGGCAGGCTCAGGCCGGGCTCAAGACGCTCGGCCAGGCGGTCGCCGACGTCATGGGCTTCCGCGAGGACGAGGGCGTCGAGCTCGGCATGAGCGTCGGGGAGTGGCTCGAGTTCGCCTCGACGGCGTCCTGGTACTCGGCCCGGGCGAAGGCCCGCGAGCTCGGCGTGCGTCTCACCTGGGACCCGGAGCTCGCGAAGACCCCGGAGGGCTACCACCAGATCGAGGGCGGCATCCCGTACGCGATCGCGAAGTCGCTCGCGGCGGCCCCCTACTCCGACCTCCTCTGGATGGAGACCAAGACGGCAGACCTCGCGGACGCCCGCGAGTTCGCCGAGGCGATCCACGCCGTCTACCCGGACAAGATGCTCGCGTACAACCTCTCGCCGTCGTTCAACTGGGACACGACCGGCATGTCCGACGACGAGATGCGCCGCTTCCCCGAGGAGCTCGGCAAGCTCGGCTTCGTCTTCAACTTCATCACGTACGGCGGCCACCAGATCGACGGGCTCGCCGCCGAGGAGTTCACCACGGCGCTGCGCGAGGACGGCATGCTCGCCCTCGCCCGACTCCAGCGGAAGTTCCGGCTGGTCGAGTCCCCGTACCGCACGCCGCAGACCCTGGTCGGCGGCCCGCGGGGGGACGCGGCGCTCATGGCGGTCTCCGGACAGACGGCCACGACCAAGGCGATGGGCGCGGGCTCGACGCAGGTCCAGCACCTGGTGCAGACGGAGGTGCCGCCGAAGATCCTCGCCGGCTGGCTGGGCGAGTGGGCCGAGCACCACGACGTGCCCGGGCCGCTGCGGGTCACGCTGCGCCCGCACCAGGCCGGGTCGGAGCTCCTGGAGCTCAGCGTGCTCGGGCCCTCGTCCGACCAGAAGCTCGCCAACCTGATCTTCGCCACCCTCAACGACCGGCAGGGCCGGATGATCCTGTCGGTCCGCGACCAGAACACCGACACCTCGCTCAGGCGGAAGCGCCTGATGACGCTCCTGCACCTGTTCCTCATCTACCGGTACAAGGCCTCGGCGATCCACTACCTCACGCCGACGGAGGACAACCACCGCCAGGCCGCCAGCATGCACCGGCTCGGCATCTTCGAGTCCACCTACGACGAGGTCGGGGAGATCATCGTCGCCGACATCAACCACGCCGCGGTGAAGGCGCTGGTGGAGCCGGAGAGCGCGGAGCGCGAGCGGCTGATCGCAGGCGAGAGCCTGATCGCCACGTAGCGGAGTGACGGCGGGCCCTCCTCCCGGGAGGGCCCGCCCGCTGTCAGAGCAGCCCGAGCTGCCGCTGCCCCCAGCCCGGGCGAGCGGGATCGCCGGAGGCCGTTCGCAGCTCGAGGTCGAGCAGCGCGCGCTTGCGGTGCAGGCCGCCGCGGTAGCCGCGCAGGCTCCCGTCTGCCGCGACCACACGGTGGCAGGGGACGACGATGGGGACCGGCGTGCGCCCCACGGCCGCCGCGACCTCCCGCACCTCGTCGGGGCGCCCGACCTCGTTTGCCAGCTGTCCGTACGTGATGGTCCCCCCGTAGGGGATCTCGAGGAGGCGCGCCCACACGCGCCGGTCGGAGCCCGGCCCGCGGAGATCGAGGGCCAGGTCGAAGCGCTCGCGCTCGCCGGCGAAGTACTCCTCGAGCTGGGCCACGGCAGGCGCCAGAGCCGCCGGGCGATGGAGGGCCTCGTCGAGGGGCCCGCCGCGGCCGGGGAAGCGCAGCTCCGAGATGCCCGCGCCGCCGTCGACGAGCGTGAGCCGCCCGAGCGGCGTCTCGGCGGCTGCCCAGCCGGCCTCGGGGCCGTTCGGTCGGGTCGGTCTCGCGACGGCGGTCATTTGGCGTCGTGGAAGATGATGCCGAGGGTCGTCCGCGAGCCCGACTCGATCGTGCTGACGCCGTGGCGCATCCCCACCCGGTGGTGGCCGCGGGCGCCGGCCTGCGGACGCTCGCGGGTCGGGAAGATCACGAACGCGCCCTGCTCGGGGCGAAGGACGTGGGCACGGCTCTGGGCGCGCGGGCGCTGCTCCACCAGCACCAGCTCGCCGCCCTCGAAGTCGGCGCCGGCCTCGGACAGGACGGTCAGCACCTGGAACGGGAAGAAGACATCGCCGTAGAGGTCCTGGTGCAGCGCGTTCCAGTCGCCGGGTCCGTAACGGAGGATGAGGGGCGTCGGGCGGCTCTGGCCGGCGGCGAGGCAGCGCGCCAGGAGGTCGGCGTGGCGGTCCGGCCAGGCGTCCGGCGGCCCGCCGAGCAGCTCCGACCAGGCGTTGGCGACCGGGGCCAGGCGCGCGTAGAACGCCTCGCGGAGCGCCGCGATCGGCTCGGGCAGCGGATGGTCGAAGTAGCGGTAGCGGCCCATGCCGAACCGGTGGCGCGCCATGTCCACCGTGGCGCGGAAGCGCCCGTCGTCGAAGAGCGCCGCGAGGTCGGCGCACTCGCCGGGGTCGAGGAGCGGCGGCGTCACCGCGAAGCCCCGCCCATCGAGCCCGGAGCGCAGCTCCTCCCAGGGCAGCCGGTCCACGCGCTCCCGGAGCGCCGGTGCGCTCCGCCGCCGGGCCGGCCTCGTCGTGGTCGCCATCTCGGGCTCCTTCCGGTCGAAAGGTCTGCCGTGAGAACGGCGCAGCGCGCCGCGGTGTGAGATCCCTAGACGGAGGCGACCCGGTGGAGCACCTCGGCGAGCGGCCCAGGAAGGGAGAACATCGCCCAGTGGCCGGTCGGCAGCTCGTCGAGCTCCCAGCCCGGATCGGCGAAGACGAGCGCCCGGGGATCGCCCTCCTCGGCAAGCCGGCGCAGGAGATCGACGCTCATCCCTCCGTCGGTGCCGAAGATTGCCACGCGGCGCCCGTACGGCGGGCGGCCTGAGAGCCGCAGCGGCGACGTGAGCGTGCCGTACGGCTGCGGCGTGCCGCGCTCGGCGATCAGCGCGAAGTGCGCGTCCTCGAGCCCGTTCGCGCTGCCGTAGGCGCCGCTCTCGAGGGTCGGGCGGTCCGGCACGGGCCAGCGCCAGCCGTCGCCGTCCCGCTCGACGACAAGGCGCTCACGCTCCCGCTGCTCCGGGGGCTGGAGGTCGACGATCGCCACGCCGTCCGGGATCGGGCCCGTGTCCAGGTAGACGACGGCGGAGAGGCGCTCCGGCACGCGGTCGGCGACGCCCGTGACGACCACGCCGGCGTAGCTGTGGCCCACGAGCACCGCGTCGTCCAGGCCCTCGAACCGGAGCAGGTTCACGACGTCGTCGATGTGGGTCTCCAGGTCGACCGCTGCGCTTCCCAGGTGCACGCGGTCCCCGAGGCCGGTGAGCGTCACCGGGTACACCTCGTGCCCGCGCAGGCGCAGGCGCGCGGCGACGTCCCGCCAGGCCCAGCCGCCGAGGCACGCCCCGGGCACGAGCACCAGCGGTCGCAGGGCTCCGCTCGTGATCCGGGGTTCCTCCGCCATGGCGCGGGACGATAGCCGCCGCTCTCCCGCCGCTCGTAGACTCCCGCCGTGGCCGAGTTCCGATTGGGGGTCCGTGTCGATCCGGCGACCGGGAAGCCCGGCGCCGACCCGATGGTCGTCGAGTCCGGCGAC
>DATFWK010000209.1:0-21753 GCA_035259345.1 Miltoncostaeaceae bacterium
TGGTCAGCCAGTTCACGCTCCTCGCCGACACCCGCCGTGGGAATCGGCCCTCGTGGTCCGCGGCGGCGCCACCGGAGGCGGCCCAACCCCTGGTCGAGGCCTTCGCCGCGGCCGCGCGGGCGGCCGGGACGGCAGTGGCCGAGGGGCACTTCGGCGCGCACATGGAGCTCGAGCTCGTCAACGACGGGCCGGTGACCTTGATCCTCGACGGGAAGGCACAGGTCGCCACCGGCGGCGGCGAATCCGCGTAGCGGGCGACTGAAGGTCCTCCCGGCGCGGCCGGACCGAGGACGCCCGGGACCCCTGGGTGCTATCCTCGGACAGGCTTTTCGAAGCTGCGATCGACGGAGCATGGAAGTGGGCGGCGCGGCCCACTTTTTTGTTGGTCGAAGGCCCCGGGGGAGGGGATGGACGTACGATGAGCGGGCCGCGGGCCCTCGAGCACGAGGTGGAGTCCTGCCTGAGCGGGACGCTCCCAGAGGTGGACCTCCTGGAGGTCACGCTTCTCGGTGGGCGCGACTCGGGCACGCTGCGCGTGGTGATCGACCACCCGGCCGGGGTGGACCATGACCTGTGCGTGCGGACCACCCGCGCCCTCGAGGGCGCGGGGCTGCGCGACCGCTATGCGATCGAGGTCTCCTCGCCGGGCCCCGAGCGCCCGCTGCGCACGCTCGACCACTACCGGCGGGCGGTCGGCGAGCGGGTCCAGGTGCGGATCGCCGGGGACGGCCCCGGCTCCCGCCGGTCGCGCACCGGTACCCTTCTCGAGGCCACCGACGGCGCGGTGCGCCTCGCCGGAGCGGAGGGCGAGGTCGAAATCCCGGCCGGCTCCATCCTCCGCGCCCGCGTGATCCCGAACGCCGAGTAGGAGCTGACGTGAACCGAGAGATCCTCGAAGCCATCAAGCAGATCGAGCGCGAGAAGGGCATCGCGTCCGAGACGCTGCTGTCCGCCCTCGAGGACGCCCTCCTTGCCGCGTACAAGAAGACGCCGGGGGCCGCGGACTACGCGCGCGTCGAGATCGACCGCGAGAGCGGCGAGATGCGCGTGCTCCAGCTCGTGCTCGACGAGGACGAGGAGCCGCGCACGCTGCCGCAGCCGGAGCCCGAGATCCCCGAGGGCGTCGCCCCGGAGGACTTCGTGCCGCCCCCGCCCGAGATCGACTGGTCGGCCTACGACGAGAGCGAGCTCGAGGAGGTCGACGTCACCACCGACAACTTCGGCCGTATCGCCGCCCAGACCGCCAAGCAGGTGATCCTGCAGCGCATCCGCGAGGCCGAGCGCGAGATGATGTACGAGGAGTACGTCGACCGCGTCGGCGACGTCGTCACCGGCATCGTCCAGCAGTCCGACTCCCGCTACACGCTGGTGGACCTCGGCCGCGTCGAGGCGCTCCTGCCCGAGAGCGAGCAGGTGCCGGGCGAGCGCTACGACCACGGGGCGCGCGTGAAGGCGGTCATCATCGACGTCCGCGCGTCCACGAAGGGCCCGCAGGTCATCGTCAGCCGCCGCTCGGACGAGCTCATCAAGCGCCTCTTCGAGCTCGAGGTGCCGGAGATGGCGGACGGCCTCGTCGAGATCCGCGCGGTCGCGCGGGAGTCCGGCTGGCGCTCCAAGATCGCGGTCGTCTCGAAGGTCCAGGGCGTGGATCCGGTCGGCGCCTGCGTCGGGCCGCGCGGGTCGCGGGTGCGCATGGTCGTCAGCGAGCTTCGCGGCGAGAAGATCGACATCATCCCGTTCAACGACGAGCCGGCCCGCTACGTGGCCAAGGCGCTCTCGCCCGCCCGCGTGCGTGAGGTGCTGGTGGACGACGAGAGCCGGCAGGCGACCGTGGTCGTGCCCGACGACCAGCTGTCGCTGGCGATCGGCAAGGAGGGCATGAACGCCCGCCTGGCCGCCCGCCTCACCGGCTGGCGCATCGACATCAAGAGCGAGTCGACGTTCGCGGTCGAGGAGGCCTCGGAGTTCGGCGAGGACGGCGAGGGCGAGTTCCAGCGCTGCGCCGCGCTGCTTCGCAACGGCAAGCGGTGCGTCAACGCCGCCGTTCCCGGCACGCGCTACTGCAGCCTGCCGGCCCACGCCCGCCTGGCCGCGCAGGAGGAGCAGGGCCTCTCGGTCGAGGGGCTCGCAGTCCCGGCGCCCGGAAGCGCCGCGCCGGCCGCGCCGGCCGCGCCGCCCGCCCCGGCCGAGGCCGCCCAGGCCACCGCCGGCGACGACGCCGAGAGCGCGGTCGCCACCGTCGAGGCGCCCGCATCCGAGGCCGAGCCCGTGCCGGCCCCGGTCGCGGCCGATGCGGACGGCGGTCCCGAGACCGCCGACGGCGAGGAGGGAGGGTCGTAAGGCCCTGGATCTGGACAGCCCTGCCACCGCGCGCAGCACGCCGGAACGGCGGTGCCTGGCGTGCGGACGGCGCGCGCCCAAGGCGGACCTCGCCCGCTTCGTGGCGGCTCCGGCGGGGAACGGGCGCGCCCTGGCGCGCGACGACGGCGGGCGCCTCCCGGGCCGCGGGCTCTACGTGTGCCGCGCGCGGGCCTGCTTCGAGCGGGCGGTGGCGCGGCGCGCCTTCCGCAGGGCGGCGCGCCTCGAGGACGGCGAGCTTGCCATTGACCCGGCCCTGGGGGCCGCGCTCGACGACGACGAGCAGGTGTAGCGCATGGAGCTAGACGAGAAGAAGCGGGTCTACGAGATCGCAAAGGACGAGGGGCTGCCGAGCGCCACGGTGCTGCACCGGCTCCAGCGGGCGGGCCTGCCCGTGAAGACCGCCTCCTCGACCGTGTCGGTCCCCGAGGCGCTCTGGGCCCTGAACCCCAACCGCTATCCGAAGCCGGCCTCGCTCGACCGCCCGCCCGAGCCCGAGCCGGCCCAGGCCGAGGCGCCCGCCGCCGAGGAGGCGCCTGCCAAGCCGCGCCGCGCCCGTCGGGCCGCCAAGGCGGCCGAGGAGACCGCGGCGGAGACCCCGGCCGAGGCGCCCGCCGCCGAGGAGGCGCCGGCCAAGCCGCGCCGTGCCCGCAGAGCGGCGCCGGAGGAGGCCCCGGTCGCCGAGGCGCCCGTGGAGGGCGCCCCCGAGGTACCGGCCGAGCCGGTCCGGGAGGTGCCGGCCGCGGCCGAGGCCGCCCCGGCGCCGCCTCCCGCGGCACCCGAGCCGGAGCCCGAGCCCGCGCCGCAGCCGGTCGAGGAGGCCCCCGTGCCGGTCGCCGAGGCCCCGGCGGCCGAGCCGGAGCCCGCCCCGGCCGAGGCGCCGGCAGCGGAGGCCCCGGCAGAAGAGGAGACGGCTGCCGCGCCGGCCAACGGCGCCGCGCCCGCACCGCCCGCCGAGCAGGCGCGCCCCCGCGGCCCGCGCGTCGTCCAGCCGCCGCCCCCGCCGCCGGTGCGCCCGCCCCTGCGCCGGGCCGAGCCCGCGCCGCCGCGGCCGCCGCTGCAGCGGGCGCAGCCGGCTCCCGCGCAGCCGCAGCAGCCGCAGCAGCCGGTCCGGCGCCCGTCCGGCGGGCGCGTGTCGGAGCCTGCGGCCCAGCCGCCGGCACCCGGCGAGCGTGCCCCCGGCGGGCGCGGCAGGCGCAGGCGTGTCGTCATCGACGCGCAGGCGAGCCGCCGCGGCCCGGCGCCGCAGGGCCGCGACCGCCGCCAGGCGCGCCCGGCGCGCACGAACGAGCGGGAGACGCAGGCCGCGGCGATCGCGCCTGCGGACATGCCGCCGGTCGACGTCCAGTCCGGCGCGACTGTCAAGGACCTCGCCGACGCGCTCGGCGTCGCCGCCCCGAAGATCATCACGACGCTGATGGGCATGGGCGAGCTCGCAACGCTCACCCAGTCGCTCAGCGACGAGGCCATCGAGCTCATCGCGGTGGAGCTCGAGCGCAAGGTCAAGATCGTCCACACCGAGGAGGAGACCGAGCTCGAGGACGTCTTCGAGGACGAGCCGGACAGCCTGCTGCCGCGCGCGCCGGTCGTGACTGTGATGGGCCATGTCGACCACGGCAAGACGTCGCTGCTCGACGCCATCCGCGAGACCGAGGTCGCGGCCGGCGAGGCGGGCGGCATCACCCAGCACATCGGCGCCTACCAGGTGCACCACGGGCCCCGGGAGATCACGTTCCTCGACACCCCGGGCCACGAGGCGTTCACGGCGATGCGCGCCCGCGGCGCCAAGGTCACCGACGTCGCGGTGATCGTGGTCGCGGCCGACGACGGCGTCATGCCGCAGACGGTGGAGGCAATCGACCACGCGCGGGCGGCCAACGTGCCCTTCCTCGTGGCGATCAACAAGGTGGACAAGGCCGACGCCAACCCGGACCGCGTCCGCCAGGAGCTCGGCCGCCACGAGGTGATCCCCTCCGCGTGGGGCGGCACGCACGAGTTCGTCGAGGTCTCGGCGATCGAGCGGACCGGGCTCGACGATCTGCTCGAGACGCTGCTGCTCGTCGCCGACGCGGACGCCGAGCCGAAGGCCAACCCCGGCGCGCCGGCCTCGGGCACCGTGATCGAGTCGCGCCTCGACCCCGGCCGCGGGCCCGTCTGCACGCTGCTGGTGCAGCGGGGCACCCTGCACATCGGGGACGTCATCCTCGCCGGGCAGACCTACGGGCGCGTCCGGGCGATGGCCGACTTCAAGGGCGACCCGCTGCGGGAGGCCGGCCCGGCCGTGCCGGTCGAGGTGCTCGGCATGGACGCCGTGCCGGACGCCGGCGAGCGCTTCCGGGTCGTGGACAACGAGCGCAGCGCGCGCCAGATGGCATCGCAGCGCAGCTCGCGCCTGCGCGCGGAGTCGCTCGCCAACCGGCGCCCGGTCTCGCTCGAGGACCTGTTCGCCCGCGTCTCCGAGGGCGCGCTCAAGGAGCTCAACCTCATCGTCAAGGCCGACGTGAACGGATCGGTCGAGGCGCTGGTGGACGCGCTCGAGGGCCTCCCGCAGACGGAGGTGCGCCTGCGGGTCATCCACACCGGCGTCGGCGCGGTCAACGAGTCGGACGTCATGCTCGCCGCGGCGTCGAACGCGATCATCATCGCCTTCAACGTGCGCCCGCGGCCGGAGGCACGCGCCCTGGCAGAGCGCGAGAACGTCGAGATCCGGGCCTACCGGGTCATCTACCGCGCGATCGAGGAGATGCGGGACGCGCTCGTCGGCATGCTGGCCCCGGACATCGTCGAGGACACCCTCGGCACGCTGGAGGTGCGGGCCACCTTCCGGGCGAGCCGGGTCGGCACCATCGCCGGCTGCTACGTCGTCGAGGGGCTGGTGCGCCGCAACTCCAACATCCGCCTCGTGCGCGAGGGCGCGGTCGTCCACGAGGGGCGCATCGCGTCGCTCCGCCGCTTCAACGAGGACGTCCGGGAGGTCGTCCAGGGCTTCGAGTGCGGCGTGGTCATCGAGGACTACAACGACGTCAAGGAGGGCGACCTCATCGAGGCCTACGAGCTGCGGGAGGTCGCGCGCACCGAGCAGGCGCCGGCGCCGGCGCCCGCCGCGGCCCCGGCCGCCGCAGCCGCCGAGGGCGAGCCGGAGGGCGAGTAGTGCCCCGAGCGGGGCACTCGCCCCGGATGCGATGGGCGCCGGCTTCGTCGGGACCCTGACGGTCGACCTCCACCTGCCGGAGTCGGCGTCTTTGAAGGACAAGCGGCGGCAGCTCCTGCGCGTGAAGGCGGGCCTCACACGGCGGTTCGCCTGCGCGGTCGCCGAGGTGGACCATCACGACCGCCTGCGCCGCGCCCGGCTCACGCTCGCCGTGGTGACCCGCGAGGCGGGGGAGGCCGAGCGCCAGGTCGACGCCGCGGCCCGCTGGCTGCACGGCGACCTCTCCCTCGAGGTGCTGGGCGAGTCGCGCGAGCTCGTGGCGGTGGAGGACGCGCCCGGCTGGGAGACCGGTGGCCGCGACTGAGCGCATGCGGCGCGTCAACGTCGCGCTCCGGCAGGTCATCGCCGAGACCATCGGCCGGGAGCTCGCGGATCCGCGCCTCGGGTTCGTCACGATCACCCACGTCGAGGCGACGCAGGACCTGAAGCAGGCGCGGGTCTACTACACGGTGCTCTCGCGCCGCCACCGCGCCGGCAGCGGCAAGGCGCTCGAGTCCGCGCGGGGCATCCTCCAGGCCCGCGTCGGCCAGGCGCTCAAGAGCCGCCACACGCCGCAGCTCGCCTTCGTCTACGACGAGCACCAGGACCGGGCCATGCGCCTGACCCACCTGATCGACGAGGTGACCGCCGACCTCGGCGAGCCGGAGCCGCCCGGCGAGGACGAGGAGGCCGGGCCGTGAGCGCGCCGGCCCCGGGGCGCGAGGTCGGCCCCGGCGAGATGGCGCGCGCGATCGCCGACGACCCGGGGCCATGCACGCTGGCCACCCACCGCAACCCGGACGGCGACGCCATCGGCTCGCTCCTGGGGCTCGCCCGGGCGCTGCGGGCCCAGGGCCGCGACGTGTTGATGTGGCACCCGGACCGGCCGCCCGTGCCCGAGGAGCTCGCGTTCCTGCTGGCGCCAGGCGAGGCGATCGTCACCGACCTTCCCGCCGACGCCGCCGCGCGCACCCTGATCGTCCTCGACTGCGCCAGCGAGCGGCGGCTGGCCGACGCGCCGCCCGCGACCCTGGGCCGCCGGATCCTGAACATCGACCACCACCACGACAACTCGCGCTTCGGCGAGCTCAACCTCGTGGATGCCGCCGCCTCGAGCACGGCCGAGCTGGTCGCGCGTGTGCTCGAGGCCGCCGGCTGGCCGATCGACCGCACGGTCGCCGAGCCGCTCTACGTCGGGCTGGTCACGGACACCGGTCGCTTCATGTACTCCAACACCTCGCCCGAGGCGCACCGGGTCGCGGGCGTGCTCCTGGCCGCCGGGGTCGACGCGGCCGCGATGGGCCGGACGCTCTACGAGAGCGTGCCGCTCGTGCGGGCGCGACTGCTCGGGCGCGGCCTCGCCGGCGCGGAGACGCTCCTGGACGGCCGGCTCGCGTACCTCGCGCTCGGCCCCGAGGACTTCGCAGCCGCCGGCACGGACGACGCCGACGGCCTGGTCGAGGCGCTCCGCGGCATCCGCGGAGTGGACGTCGCCGCCGTCGCGCTCTGCCGCGCCGACGGCGCCACGCGCGTGTCGCTGCGGGCCGCCAACCCGGCGGTGGACGTCTCGGCGATCGCCCACGCCGAGCACGGCGGCGGGCACCCGGCCGCGGCCGGCTTCACCACCCACCGGTCGCAGGACGACCTCCGGCGATGGCTCGCCGCCGAGGTCGGGAGCCGGCTCGATGGCTGAGGCGGGGGTCACGCCGCTCGGCTGCTGGCTCGTCGACAAGCCCGCGGGCCCGACCTCGCACGACGTCGTCGCCCGTATCCGCGGCAGGCTCGGCCGGCGGACGCGGGTCGGCCACGCCGGCACGCTCGACCCGTTCGCCACCGGGCTGCTCGTGGTGCTCGTCGGCCGCGCCACACGCCTCGCCCGCTACCTCTCCGACCTCGACAAGACCTACCGGGCGGCCGTCCGATTCGGGGCGACCTCGCCCACCGGCGATCCGGAGGGGCCGGTTGAGGAGATGGGGCCGCCGCCCGAGCGCGCGGCCGTCGAGCGAGCCGTCGCCGGGCTGGTGGGGCCGAGCGTCCAGCGCGTGCCGGCCTTCGCCGCCGTGAAGGTCGGCGGCCAGCCGCTCTACCGGAGCGCCCGCCGCGGCGAGGCGGCGGAGCGGCCGGAGCGGCCCATCGTCGTGCACGAGGCGCGCCTCGAGGGGTACGACGCGGGGGCTGGTGTTGCGGACCTGGTGGTGCGCTGCTCCAAGGGGACGTACCTGCGCCAGATCGCGGTCGACCTCGGCGAGGGGCTCGGGTGCGGCGGCTACTGCGCCGCGCTGCGGCGGCTGGCCGTGGGCGACCTCTCGGTCGACGAGGCCGTCGCGCCGGAGGAGGTCGAGGCGGTGGGCGGCCTACCGCTGGAGCGGGCGCTCGGGCACCTCGAGCGCCGCTCGCTCTCCGACGAGGAGGCCCGCGCGCTCGCCCACGGCCGCCCGGTGGCGGGCGAGGCCCGCGGCCCGGTCGCGCTGCTCGCCGCCCGGACGCTGGTCGCCGTCGGCGAGCCGGACGGGGCGGGGATGCTGCGCCCGGCCGTGGTGCTCGCGCCGTGAGGGTCCACGGCTCGCTCGAGGCGCTCCCGCCTGCGCCCGAGGGCCGCGCGCTCGCCATCGGCGCCTTCGACGGCGTCCACCTCGGCCACCGGGCGATCATCGGCCGGGCGGTCGAGCGCGCGCGGGCGGCGGGCATTCCGGCGACGGTCCTCACCTTCGAGCCCCAGCCGATCGCGGTCCTGCGCCCCGAGCTCAAGACGGTCGTCCTCACGCCGCCGGAGCGCAAGGCGGAGCTGATCGCCGAGCTGGGCGTGGACGACCTGGTGATCGCGCCGTTCACACGCGCCTTCTCGCTGATCCGCTGGGACCGGTTCGCCGGGATGCTCGCGCAGCAGCCGATCGCCGCCCGCTGGGTCGTCGTCGGGCAGAACTTCCACTTCGGCAACCGCGGGCGCGGGAACGCGGCGCTGCTCGCAGAGCGGGCCGGGTCGCTGGGCTACGCGGTCGACGTCCCGCCGATCGTCGAGTCGCCGCCGGGCAAGCCGGTGTCCTCCACGCGCGTGCGCCGCCTGGTGGCGCACGGGGAGGTCGCTGAGGTGATCCCGTTGCTCGCGCGCCCGCACTCGGTCGACGGCACCGTCGTCCACGGCGACCAGCGCGGGCGGGCGCTCGGCATCCCGACGGCCAACCTGTCGCTGCCGCCCAGCGTCGCGATCCCGGCCCGTGGTGTCTACGCCGGCCACGCGCACGTGGCGGGCGAGGTGTTCGCGGCGGCGGTGAACGTCGGGGTGGCGCCGACGTTCACCGAGGGCCTCGGCGACCTGCGCGTCGAGGTCTTCCTGCTCGACTACGAGGACGGCGACCTCTACGGCGAGGGCCTGCGCGTGTGCTTCATCGAGCGCCTGCGCCCCGAGCGGCGCTTCCCCTCGCCGGAGGCGCTCGTCGCGCAGGTGCGCGAGGACATCGAGCGCGCCCGGGCGCTGGCGGGAGGGGTCGGAGGGGCCCTCTGCTAACCTGTCGGCCGAAGCTGAACGCGTCACGCCTCACATCCACGAGCGGTTCCCGCCGGGGGTCTCATCCCGGCCGACGGGCCAACTCGTGAGGGCGCCGGGGTCACGGACGAGTCCGGTCGGCGCAGGCATCGAACCGACCCGGGGCGGTCTTTCGACGGCCCCGAGGCTGTGACAGGAGAAGACGAATGCTCGCAAAGGAGACCAAGGCCGAGGTCATGGGCGCCCACCGGCGCCATGAGTCCGACACGGGGTCGCCCCAGGTGCAGGTCGCGCTGCTCACCGAGCGCATCAACACGCTCACGGAGCACCTGCGGACCCACACCAAGGACCATCACTCGCGCAGGGGACTGCTGATGATGGTGGGCCGCCGCAGGCGGCTCCTGAACTACCTCCAGCGGACGGACCTCGACGGCTACCGAGAGCTGACGAGGGCGCTCGGGCTGCGCCGCTAGACGACGATCGAGCCGGGCACAGGGCCCGGCGCTGAAGCGCCCCGCCGGGTGGCGTGGGCGAGAGGGGACACGAAGATATGGGAGTCGAGACAGAGAGCGTGGAGGTCGGCGGGCTCGCCGTCTCCTTCGAGACCGGGCGCCTCGCCAAGCAGGCGAACGGAGCCGTGGTCGTCAGGGCCGGGGACAGCATGGTGCTGGTCACGGCAGTGGGCTTGCGGGAGGCCCGTGAGGGAGTGGACTTCTTCCCGCTGACGGTGGACGTCGAGGAGCGGATGTACGCGGCCGGGAAGATCCCCGGCGGGTTCATCAAGCGCGAGAGCCGTCCCAGCGAGCGCGCGACGCTCACGGCGCGGATGACGGACCGCCCGATCCGGCCGCTCTGGCCGAAGGGCTACCGAAACGAGACGCAGGTCATCGCGACCGTGCTGTCCGCGGACCAGGTCAACGCGTTCGACACGCTGTGCATCAACGGCGCGTCGGCGGCGCTGATGATCTCGGACCTGCCCTTCCAGGGCCCGATCGGGGCCGTGCGCATCGGCCTGATCGACGACGAGTTCATCATCAACCCGACCCTCCAGGAGATGGAGGAGTCGGACCTCGACCTGATCGTGGCCGGCACCAAGGACGCGATCTCGATGGTCGAGGCCGGCGCGAGCGAGGTCGACGAGGAGACGATCCTCGAGGCGCTCGCGCTCGCGCACGAGGAGATCGGCAAGCTCTGCGACGCCCAGGTCGAGCTCGCGCGCCGGGCCGGCAAGGCGAAGTGGGAGGTCGAGCCGGTCACCGTCGACCCGGCCATGCTGAAGAAGGTCCAGAGCGCGGCGGGGAAGAGCCTCGAGGAGGCGACCCTGGAGCAGGGCAAGCTCGACCGCCGGGACAAGGTCGCGGTCGCGCGCGCGGCCGCCGCTGCCGCGGTCATCGGCGAGGACCCGGAGCCCGAGGACGTCAAGGCCTTCGGGCTCGCGTTCGACGCGCTGCAGAAGTCGATCATCCGCAAGCGGATCGCGGTCGACAAGCGCCGTCCGGACGGGCGCGCCTCCGACGAGATCCGCCCGATCGCCTGCGATGTGGGCGTCGCGCCCAGGACGCACGGCTCGGGCCTGTTCACCCGCGGCGAGACCCAGGTGATGACGCTGCTCGCGCTCGGCACCACCAAGGAGGCCCAGCGCATCGACGGCCTCGGCCTCGAGACCTCCAAGCGCTACATCCACCACTACAACTTCCCGCCCTTCAGCGTCGGCGAGACCGGCTTCATGCGAGGCCCGAAGCGCCGGGACATCGGCCACGGCGCGCTCGCCGAGCGCGCGCTCATGCCGCTCATCCCGAGCGAGGAGGAGTTCCCCTACACGCTGCGCCTGGTCAGCGAGACGCTCGAGAGCAACGGCTCGTCGTCGATGGCCTCGGTCTGCGGCTCGACGCTCGCGCTGCTCGACGCCGGCGTTAAGGTCCCGCGCTCGGTGGCCGGCATCGCGATGGGCCTCATCAAGGAGGGCGACGACTACGTCATCCTCTCCGACATCCAGGGCGACGAGGACCATCTCGGCGACATGGACTTCAAGATCGCCGGCACGGAGCAGGGCATCACGGCGCTCCAGATGGACATCAAGATCGGCGGCGTGACCTTCGACATCATGCGCGACGCCCTCGCCCAGGCGAAGGCCGGCCGCCACCACATCCTGGGGGAGATGGCGAAGGCGATCTCGGAGCCGCGCGAGGAGCTCTCGCCGTGGGCCCCGCGCATCACCTCCCTGCGCATCGACCCCGAGAAGATCGGCATGGTCATCGGCAAGGGCGGCGAGACCATCCGCAGCCTCGAGGCCGACTACGACGTCGAGATCTCGATCGAGGACGACGGCGTCGTCCACGTCTACGGGGTGGAGGGCAAGAAGGCCGACGAGGCCATCGAGCGCATCCGCGCGATGACGAAGGACGTCGAGGTCGGGGACGTGTTCGAGCACGCCAAGGTCGTGAAGACGACGGCCTTCGGCGCGTTCGTCGAGCTCTCCAAGGGCGTCGACGGGCTCCTGCACATCTCGAACCTCTCGCAGGGCCGCGTCGACCGCGTCGAGGACGTGCTGAACCGCGGCGACACGGTGGACGTGCGCGTCGTCGAGGTGGACAAGGCGCGCGGGCGGATCGGCCTGCGCATCCTCGGCATGGAGGACGTCCAGAACGACGGCGGTGGCGGCGGCGACCGTGACGGCGGTGGCGGCGGGGGGAACGGCGACCGCCCGCCGCGGCGCCGGCGCCGGCGCGTGAGCGCCAGCGACGTGCCCGCCGAGTGAGCGCCCAGCCGACCATCACCACCACCTCCACGGGGCTCCGGGTCGTCTCGGAGCCCCTCGCGGGGGTGCGATCCGTCGCCCTCGGCATCTGGGTCGGCGTCGGCTCGCGGTTCGAGCGGCCCGAGGAGTCGGGCGTCTCGCACTTCATCGAGCACCTGCTCTTCAAGGGCACCCCGCGCTACTCGGCGGAGGCGATCGCCCAGCTCTTCGACGGGCTCGGCGGCGAGGTCAACGCGGCCACCGGGCGCGACTACACGGTCTTCTACGCGCGCGTCCTCGACGAGCACCTGGACGAGGCCGTGCCGGTGCTCTCGGACATGCTCCAGCGGCCGGGGTTCTTCGAGCTCGAGCAGGAGCGCGAGGTCGTGCTCGAGGAGATCGCCATGTACGAGGACGACCCGCAGGACCTCGTCCACGACCTCGTCGGCGCCGCCGTCTTCCCCGAGCAGTCCCTGGGACGGCCGGTCATCGGCACGGCCCAGGTGATCGGCTCGGTGGACGAGCCGGGCATCCGCGGTTACTTCCGCTCCCACTACACGACCCCGAACATGGTCGTCGCGGCGGCCGGGAACATCGAGCACGACCACCTGGTGGCGCTGGCCGAGCAGCTCCTGGGCGACGTCCCCGCCGGCGAGGGCAAGCTCGCGTTCGAGCCCGCGGCGCCGGGGCCGGCGACGCTCGTCATCCGCGAGCGCCCGACCGAGCAGTACCACCTGGCGCTCGGGGGCCCCGGGCTCAGCCGCTCGGACGACCGGCGCCACGCCCAGTCCGTGCTCGACACGCTGCTCGGCGGGTCGATGAGCAGCCGGCTGTTCCAGGAGATCCGGGAGAAGCGCGGCCTGGCGTATGCGGTCGGCTCCTACACGGTCGGCTACGCCGAGACCGGCCAGGTCGGCGTGTTCCTCGGCACCCGGGAGGAGAACCTCGGGACGGCCTGCTCGGTCATCGGCGCCGAGCTCCGGCGCATGGTCGAGGAGCCCGTTCCGGCCGCCGAGCTGACCCGGGCGAAGGAGCACCTCAAGGGACGGCTCGTCCTGTCGCTGGAGAGCCCCGTCATGCGGATGAACCGCATCGGCAAGGCCGCGGTGACCGACACCGAGATGCTGACGATCGACGAGATCATCGCCCGCATCGACGCCGTCGAGGCCGATGACGTGCAGGCCCTCGCCATCGACCACTGGCGCCCGGAGCGGCTGTCGCTCGCGGCCATCGGGCCGAGCGGGGACGCGGTCCGCCGCGCGGTCGAGGGCCTCTCGCCGGCGCTGGCAGCCGCCTAGCCAGGGGCCTCCGCCGTCGCGATCGGCTCGTCTCCGAAGAGGCGGAACGAGCCGATCTCCTCGAGCGCGCTGACGACCGGGCCCTCGTCGAGGCGCTCGTCGATGCCGGCCTGGAAGTCGCGAAAGGCGGCGACCTCGGAGAGCGGGCTCCCGCCGTCGTCGGTCTCGGCGAGGTGCACGAAGCTCACGCCGTCCTCGAGCCGGAAGGCTGCGTAGCGCAGCCCGTCCGGCCTCGTCCTTCCAAGCTCGTCGTAGACCGCGCGGATCAGGGCCTCGTGCTCGGCGACACGCTCCGGCTTGACCCTGTAGCGAACCATGACTCTTCTCATCGCGAGACCTCCTGTGCTTGAAGGTGAGCGGGATCGTCTCTGAGGTTTCCTGCGGGCAGGGGCGTGCGTCCCCGGCCCGGAAGCGCCGCTCCTGCCACGGCGCCGAGAAGGGAGAGGCCGGCCGCGACCGCGATCGCCGGGGCGAACCCGTCCGTGAACGCGCCGGCGGACGCATAGCCGCCGACTGCGGCGAAGACGGCTACCAGGATCGCGATACCGAAGACGCCGCCGAGCTCGCGCATCATGCTGTTCGTGCCTGCGGCCTTGCCGACCTCCGGCAGGGCCACCGAGCCGACCACGGAGTTCTGGGCGGCCGGGATCGCCATCGAGACGCCGACGCCGGCCACGATCAGCGGCGCCACGAGGCGCGGGTAGGCGAGGCCGGGATCCGCGATCGAGGCGATCCACGCCATGCCGGCGGCCTGCACCAGCAGGCCGGCCACCATCAGCGGCCGCTCCCCGATCCGGTCGGCGAGCGCCCCGGCGACGGGGGCGACGACGATGAACGTCCCGGTCCAGGGCAGGAGCCGGAGCCCCGCGTCCAGGGGCCCATACCCGAGCCCGGTCTGCAGCAGCTGCGCGAAGAAGAAGACGGCGCCGAAGAGGGAGGCGAAGGTGAAGAACATCGCCGCGTTCCCGGCCGAGAAGGCGCGCGAGCGGAAGAAGCGCATGGGCAGCATCGGCTGGGGGGCGCGCAGCTCCCACCGGACGAAGGCGGCGAGCAGCAGCGCTCCGGCCGCCAGCGACCCGAGAACCTCGGCGCTCGACCAACCGGCGGCGTTCCCGCGCACGAGCGCCCAGACGACGCCGAACGCCCCGCCGGTCACCAGCGCCAGGCCGCGGATGTCCAGGCTCGAGTCGGGGCCGAAGCCCTCCCTCATCCGCGTGAGTACGAAGGGGACGGCGATGAGCCCGATCGGGACGTTGAGCCAGAAGATCCACGTCCAGTCGAGCCCCTGGACGACCGCGCCGCCGACGAGCGGGCCGCAGGCCACCGAGATCCCGGTGATCGCGCTGAAGATCCCGATCGCGGCGCCGCGGCGCTCGGGCGGGAAGGCGGCGCTCAGCAGGGCGAGTGCCAGCGGCTGCACCAGCGCGGCGCCGGCGCCCTGGACGGCGCGGGCGCCGATCAGCCAGCCGACGTCGGGCGCGAGCGCGCAGCCCGCGGACGCCAGCGCGAACAGCGCGAGGCCGCCGGCGTACATCCGGCGCCGTCCGAAGCGGTCGCCCAGGGCGGCGCCGGTCATCATCAGCACCGCGAGCGCCAGGTTGTAGGCGTTGACCGTCCACTCGAGCTGCTCGACCGAGGCACCGAGGTCGACCCGGATCGTGCTCAGCGCGGTCGACACGACCAGGGTGTCGAGCGCGGCCATCAGCGAGCCGAGGCCCGTCAGGGCGAGGACCCAGGTCAACGTCGACCTGCTGGTCGTCGTGGATCTCCCGTTCATGCCCCCTCCGCTCGTGTCGGCGCGTGGCTTCTCCCTTGCTGAACGTCGAGATCCGACGGCGGCCCCGGATCCATCGGTCGCCGGGGCGAGCCGCTCCCGGCGGCGCCGTGCGGGTCAGCCGCGGAGGTCGGCTGGGAGGCCGAAGCGCGCGAAGGCCCCGGGGGTCAGGAACGCGGTGATCCGGGCGATCCGGTCCCCGCGCAGCGTGAGCACGTTGACCTGGTGCGCCCGGAAGCTCGCCGCGTCTGCCCGCCACAGGTACTTCCCGAAGGCGACCTGCGCGTTCGCCCTCGCCGGCACGAGGCGCCAGCGTCCCGCGGCCGCGTGGTCCCCGGAGTGGAGGAAGGCCGCGACGGCGTCCCGGCCGGCGTACCAGGTCGGGGTGGGCGGCATCTCCAGCCGCGCGTCCTCGGTGAGCATCGCGACGAGCGCGTCGAGGTCGCCGCGCTCCCACGCGTCGACGTAGCCGTCGACGACCTCGCGCAGCCCCGCGTCGCCCAGGGAGCGCAGCGTCGCCTGCTGGCTCACGTCCGGCAGGCGCTCGTCCACGGTCCGGTGGGCGCGCTGCAGGGCGCTGTAGACGGCCGCCGGGGTCGTCTCGAGCGTCTCCGCGACGTCCGCGCCCGAGAAGCCGAGGACGTCGCGCATGATGAGCACGGCGCGCTGCCTGGCCGGCAGGTGCTGCATCGCCGCGATGAAGGCGAGCTCGAGGCTCTCGCGCTGCTCGTAGCGGGCCTCCGGACCGGCGAGCCCGTCGCCGACCTCCTGATCCGGGTAGGGCTCGATCCACGCCACCTCTGCGAGCGGCTCACGAACGCGTCCCGCGACCTCCTCGGCCGGCCCGGCCTCGAATGGCAGCACGCGCCTGGGTCGCCGCTCGATCGCCCTCAGGGAGGCGTTCGTCGCGATCGTGTAGAGCCAGGAGCGCACCGAGCTTCTGCCCTCGAAGCGGGGAAGGGCCCGCCACGCGCGCAGCAGCGTGTCCTGGAGCGCGTCCTCCGCGTCCTGGAGCGAGCCCAGCATCCGGTAGCAGTGGGCGACCAGCGCGGCGCGGTGGGGCTCGACGAGCCGCCGGAACGCCTCCGGATCGCCACCACGAGCCGCGGCGAGCGTCGCTCGCTCCGAGAGAGCGGTTCCTGACGCGGAGGTCATCCGTCAACTTAGACCCCCGGACGACGCCGAATCCATCGGTCCCTCGACCTCAATCGACCGCGGTCAGGCGCCCGGACTCCACCTCGTAGATCCAGCCGCTGACCGGCACGTCCGCGGTCAGCGGTGACTCGCGCACCCGGCGCACCGACTCCCGCACGCTGTCGGCCAGGTCCGGGAAGGGGTGGAAGTCGACGTCCGAGGCGTCGATGCCGGCCTCGTCCTTCAGCTTCGCGTGGACCTGCTCGTTCGTGAAGGTCAGCATGCCGCAGCCGGTGTGGCCCGCGATCAGGAACTCCTGGGTGCCGAGCAGGCGGTGGGAGATCGCGAGCGAGCGCAGCGCGTCGTCGGTCACCAGCCCGCCCGCGTTGCGGATCACGTGGGCGTCGCCCTCCTGGAGCCCGAACGCCTTGGCCGGGTCGATGCGGGCGTCCATGCAGGTGACGATCGCGAAGCAGCGCCCGGGCGGGCACGGCAGCTCACCCTTGCTGAAGCCGGAGGCATAGGCCTCGTTGGCGTTGAGCACCTCGTCGACGACGCTCATCTCGACCTCCGAATGGCGGGAAAGGAGGGTTAATTTCAACCTTTTCTGTGCCCGCCAGTCAAGCCCCGCGCGCTGCGATCGGAATGCGCCGGTCTCGAGCCCGCTCCGCGGTGCATTCGGTACGCTCAGCGGCGTGATCCGGGTGCTCGTCGCCGGTGCGGCCGGCCGGATGGGGCAGGCCGTCGTGGCAGCCGTCCGCGGCGCCGGCGACATGGAGCTTGTCGCGCAGGTGGACCCGGCTCCGGGCGCCGGCGAGGGCGTGGTGGCGGACCTGGGCGAGGCCCTTGCGGCCGGCCGGCCGGACGTGGCCGTGGACTTCACCCGGGCCGAGGCGGCCGCGGCCAACGCGGCCCGCTGCCTGGAGGCCGGGGTGCACGTCGTGCTGGGCACCACCGGGCTCGGGCCGGAGGCCGTCGAACGCCTGCGCACGCTCTCCGCGAGCGGCGAGGCCAACTGCCTGATCGCGCCGAACTTCGCGGTCGGCGCCGTGCTCATGATGCGCTTCGCGGCCGAGGCCGCCCGCCACCTGCCGAAGGCCGAGATCATCGAGCTGCACCACGACGGCAAGCTCGACGCGCCGTCGGGCACGGCGCTCAGGACCGCACGGCTCATGGGCGGCGAGGTGCCGATCCACTCCGTGCGCCTGCCGGGGCTGGTCGCCCATCAGGAGGTGATCCTCGGGGGCCTCGGCGAAACGCTCACCATCCGGCACGACTCGCTCTCGCGCGAGAGCTTCATGCCGGGCGTGCTCATGGCCGTCCGGGCCGTCGCCGGCCGCCCGGGCCTCACGGTCGGCCTCGAGCCGCTCCTGTTCGAGGCCGCCTGATGCGCACCCGCATCCGCAAGCTGCTGGTGGCGAACCGCGGGGAGATCGCGATCCGGGTCTTCCGCGCGGCCACCGAGATGGGCCTGCGCACGGTCGCGATCTACTCGCTCGAGGACCGCTTCGCGCTCCACCGCTTCAAGGCCGACGAGGCCTACCAGGTCGGGGGCGGGGCCGAGCCCGTGCGGGCGTACCTCGGGATCGATGAGATCCTGCGGGTCGCGCGCGAGTGCCACGCGGACGCGATCCACCCCGGCTACGGGTTCCTGTCCGAGAGCCCGGACTTCGCAGGGGCCTGCGCCGCGGCCGGGATCATCTTCATCGGCCCGCCGCCGGACGTCATGCGGCGGCTGGGGAGCAAGGTCGAGGCCCGCGCGATCGCCGAGGCGGCCGGCGTGCCGGTGATGCCCGCCACCGGGGCGCTGCCGCCCGACCCCGCGGAGGCGGCCCGGCTCGCCGACGCCGTCGGCTTCCCGCTGATGGTCAAGGCCAGCTGGGGCGGCGGCGGGCGGGGGATGCGCGTCGTTCGCTCGCCGGGCGAGCTGGCGGAGCAGGTGGCCGCGGGCCGCCGGGAGGCGCTGGCCGCCTTCGGCAACGACGAGGTCTTCGTCGAGAAGCTCGTCGAGCGCGCGCGCCACATCGAGGTCCAGGTGCTCGGGGACCGCCACGGTCAGGTCATCCACCTCTTCGAGCGCGACTGCACGGTCCAGCGCCGCCACCAGAAGGTGGTCGAGCGGGCGCCCGCCGCGGTGCTTCCGAACGACCGCCGGGCCGAGCTGTGCGGGCTGGCGGTGCGCCTCGCCCGCGAGGCGCGCTACGAGGTCGCCGGGACGGTCGAGTTCCTGATGGACGCCGACACCGGGCGCTTCTACTTCATCGAGGTGAACCCACGGATACAGGTCGAGCACACCGTCACCGAGGTCGTCACGGGCGTGGACATCGTCAAGGCGCAGGTCCGCCTGGCGACGGGCGCGCGCATCGGGACCCCGGAGAGCGGCGTGCCGAGCCAGGAGGACGTGCACCTCCACGGCCACGCGATGCAGTGCCGCATCACGACCGAGGACCCGACCAACCAGTTCATCCCGGACTACGGGCGCATCAGCGCCTACCGCGAGGCCACGGGCTTCGGCATCCGGCTCGACGGGGGCACCGCGTACGCCGGGGCGGTGGTGACGCCGTTCTACGACTCCATGCTGGAGAAGGTCACCGCGTGGGCGCCGACGCCGGCCGAGGTCGAGGCGCGCATGGACCGGGCGCTGCGCGAGTTCCGCATCCGCGGGGTCAAGACGAACCTGGTCTTCCTCGAGGCCCTGATCAACCACCCGCGCTTCCGCACCGGCGACTACACGACCCGTTTCGTGGACGAGACGCCGGAGCTCTTCCAGTTCACGCCCCGGCGCGACCGCGCCACGCGCCTGCTCTCGTTCATGGGCGAGGTCGCCGTCAACGGCAACCCGGACGTCGAGGGCCATGCGGTCGAGCGGGCGTCGGCGGCGCAGGTGCCGGACACGGCCGGCATCGAGCCACCGCCAGGCACGCGGCAGCTGCTCGAGGAGCGCGGGCCCGAGGGCCTCGCCCGCTGGATGCTCGAGCAGGACCGCCTCCTGCTCACGGACACCACCTTCCGCGACGCCCACCAGTCGCTGCTCGCCACCCGCTTCCGCACCGACGACCTGGTGCGGATCGCCCCGGCTTACGCGCGCCTCCTGCCGGAGCTCTTCTCCGTGGAGTGCTGGGGCGGGGCGACCTTCGACGTCGCGATGCGGTTCCTCAAGGAGGACCCCTGGGACCGCCTCGCCCAGCTGCGCGAGGCCATGCCGAACCTGCTCCTGCAGATGCTCCTGCGCTCGGCCAACGCGGTGGGCTACGCGAACTACCCGGACAACGTCGTGCGGTTCTTCGTCGCGCAGGCCGCCGATGCGGGCGTCGACGTCTTCCGCGTGTTCGACTCCCTGAACTGGGTGGACAACATGCGGGTCGCGATGGACGCCGTGATCGAGAGCGGCAAGGTCTGCGAGGCGGCCATCTGCTACACGGGCGACATCACCGACCCGGCCCGGGAGAAGTACGACCTGGGCTACTACGTGGACCTCGCCCGCCGGCTGGAGCGGGCCGGCGCGCACGTGCTCGGCATCAAGGACATGGCCGGCCTCTGCAAGCCGGAGGCGGCGCGCGAGCTGGTGTCGGCGCTGAAGGACGCCGTCGGGATCCCGATCCACTTCCACACCCACGACACGAGCGGCATCGCGGCGGCCAGCGTGCTCGCCGCGGCCGAGGCCGGCGTGGACGCGGCCGACGCGGCGATGGACCCGATGAGCGGCCTCACCTCGCAGCCCAACCTGGGCGCGATCGTCGAGGCGCTGCGGCGCAGCCCGCGCGACACGGGCCTCGACCGCGAGGCGCTCGCCCAGATCGCGACCTACTGGGAGGGCGTCCGGCGGTTCTACGCGGGCTTCGAGAGCGACATGCGCTCCGGCGCGGCCGAGGTCTACGAGCACGAGATGCCGGGCGGGCAGTACACGAACCTGCGCCAGCAGGCGAAGGCGCTCGGCATCGAGAGCCGCTGGCGCGAGGTGGCGAAGGCCTACCGCGCGGTCAACGACATGTTCGGCGACATCATCAAGGTGACGCCGACCTCGAAGGTCGTCGGCGACCTGGCCGTGGCGATGGTGACGAGCGACATCACGCCGGAGCAGGTGCTCGACCCGGCGACCCCGGTGACCTTCCCGGAGTCCGTGGTCGAGTTCTTCCGCGGCGACCTCGGCCAGCCGCCCGGCGGATTCCCGGAGGGGCTCCAGCGCAAGGTGCTCAAGGGCGAGGCGCCGCTGACGGTGCGCCCGGGCGAGGTGCTCGAGCCGGTGGACCTCGAGGCCCAGCGCGCCGAGGTTGAGCGGCGCATCCGCCGCTCGATCGACGACCGCGAGCTGGCCTCCTACCTGATGTACCCCCGCGTCTTCCTCGACTTCGCCGAGCACCAGCGCCTGTACGGCGACGTCAGCGTGCTGCCGACGCAGGTGTTCTTCCACGGCCTCGACCGCGACGAGGAGCTGCTGGTCGACATCGAGCGCGGGAAGCGCCTGATCATCCGCTTCCTCGCGATCGGGGCCCCGGACCAGGAGGGGCGGCGGACGATCTTCTTCGAGCTGAACGGCCAGCCGCGGGAGGTCAAGATCGCGGACCGCTCCCTGGCGGCGACCGGGCCGACCCGCCGCAAGGCGGACGAGTCGGATCCCGGCCACGTCGCCGCGCCGATGCCCGGCCTGGTCGTGACGATGCTCGCCGAGCCGGGCGGCCGCGTGAGCGCGGGGCAGCGGCTGCTCTCGATCGAGGCTATGAAGATGGAGACCGCCGTCTACGCCGAGCGTGCCGGGGTGGTGGAGGAGGTGCTCGTCGGCGCCGGCACGCAGGTCGACACGAAGGACCTCCTGGTCGTGCTCAGAACCGATGGGAGCGACGGCGCTGCGGCCGGGGGCGGCGACGGGGACGAGCCCGAGGCCGAGGGCGCGCCGGCGGACACCGACGGCAAGGCCACCACGGAGGAGAGGTGATGACGGACTACAGCAAGGTCGCCGAGGGGGACGTCGAGGAGCGCGAGCGCCGCGGCGGCGGGGCCTCGTCGCGGGACATCTCGGGCGCGCTCGGCGTCGAGGGGCTCGCGCTCAGGGTCTGGCGGTACGGCCCGGGCCACATGATGGCCTACCACCGCCACCGCAGCCAGGAGGAGGTCTACCACCTGGTCTCGGGCGGCCCGCAGCACGTCCACGTCGGCTCGGACGTGGTCGAGGTCAACGACGGCGACTGGCTGCGCGTGCCCAAGGACACGCCGCGGCGCATCGTCAACCCGACCGACGACCGCGAGGCCGTGTGGCTCGCGATCGGCGTGCCGCTCGGCGAGGGGATCATGGACGGCATCCGCCTGGACCCGGAGACCGGCAAGGAGATCCCACGGTCGTAGGCGCGCACGAGCGCGCCCACCTCGCGCCGTCCGGGCAGCTCCTGCCCGGCCCCGGTGGGCGGGACGACCTCACGCTCCTGCCGTACACCCAGGACTGGCGGTGGCCGCTGCCGCGCCGGGACGAGCGGCTCCTCGACCCGCTCAACCTGGTGCTCTTGGGCGCCGCGCCGTCCGAGGCCATGGCCGCCCTCGACGCCCAGGGCTGGCGCCGGCCGGACGACGGCGCGGTGCACGTGCTCTGGATCGGGCGCAGGCGGCGGCGCATGAGCGACCACACCGCGCTCGGCACGCGGGAGGCCCGCGTGCACGTGCGCCTGTGGGCGGTCCCGGCGGGGACGCTCGCCGCCGCCCACGACGAGGTCCTGTCGGGCAGCATGCACGTCGTGCGCAGCTGGGACGCCGCCCGCGCGGCCGTCGCCGAGGCGCTCGGCGCCGCCG
>DATFWK010000210.1:0-10635 GCA_035259345.1 Miltoncostaeaceae bacterium
GGCCGCCTCGTCCACGTTGTCGCGGAACGGGAAGAAGGCGTCGGAGGCCAGCACACTCCCCTTGACCCGCTCGCCCGCCTTGCCGACGGCGAGGCGGACGGAGTCCACCCGGCTCATCTGCCCGGCGCCGACGCCGACGACCATCTCCCCCTTCGCCAGCACGATCGCGTTGCTCTTGACGTGCTTGGCGACCCGCCAGGCGAAGAGCAGGTCGCCCCACTGCGGCTCCGTCGGCTGGACGGCCGTGACCACCTGCATGGTCTCCCGCTCCTCGCTCTCGGTGTCGCGGTCCTGGAAGAGGATCCCGCCGAGCACCCGGCGCAGGTCACGCTCGCCTGGGTTCGCCCGCCGCCGCTCGCGGTTGTCGAGCAGCCGGGTGTTGGGCTTGCGCGTGAGGGCCTCCAGCGCCTCGTCCTCGAACCCGGGGGCCATGAGCACCTCGACGAACGTCTGCGACAGGCGCTCGCCGAGCTCGGCGTCCACGCGGCGGTTGACGACGATGACCCCGCCGTAGGCGGACACCGGGTCGCAGGCGAGCGCGCGCTCGTAGGCCGTGTTCACGTCCTGGGCGACGGCGACCCCGCAGGGGTTGTTGTGCTTGACGATCACGCACACGGGCAGCTCGAACTCCGACGCGAGCGCCCTGGCGGCGTCGAGGTCGAGCAGGTTGTTGAACGAGAGCGCTTTGCCGTGGATCTGCTCGACCCGGGCGAGGAGGTGCGTGCGGGCGCCGTAGTCCGCGTAGTAGGCCGCCCGCTGGTGCGGGTTCTCCCCGTAGACCAGGTCCGTGAGCTTCTCGAACTCCGTCGTGACGTAGTCGGGGAAGTCGCCCTCGCCCATCGACATCCACTCGGCGATCGCCGCGTCGTAGCGGGAGGTGTGGCGGAAGGCGTCGAGCGCGAGCCAGCGGCGCGTGTCCAGGGAGAGGTTTCCCTCGTCGGCCCTGAGCTCCTCGAGCACCGCGTCGTACTGGGTCGGCGAGGTGACGACCCCGACGCGGGCGTGGTTCTTCGCAGCCGCCCGGATCATCGCCGGGCCGCCGATGTCGATCTGCTCGATGATCTCGTCGCGCGCGGCGCCGGCACGGGCCGCGGTCTCCTGGAACGGGTAGAGGTTCACGACCACGAGATCGATGGGCTCGATGCCGTGCTCGGCGGCCTCGGCGGCGTCCTCGTCGTGGTCGGGCCGCGCCAGGATGCCGCCGTGGACGCGGGGGTGGAGGGTCTTCACCCGCCCGCCGAGGATCTCGGGCTGGCCGGTGATCTCCTCGACCGTGGTCACCTCCAGCCCGGCCTCCCGCAGCGCGCCGGCCGTGCCGCCCGTCGAGATCAGCTCGATGCCGAGATCCGCGAGCGCGCGGGCGAAGGGGACCAGCCCGGTCTTGTCCGAGACGGAGACGAGTGCCCGCTGCACCTTCACCGCGTCGCCCCCTCGTCGCTGATCTGGACCTCCCGTCGCCGATCGGGGTTGCGGCTCACACGCCCCTGCGAGAAGAGCCGGACCGCCTCGCACAGCATCCGGTGCTCCGCCCCGCGCACCCGCTCGCGCAGCGTCTCGATCGAGTCACCGTATACGACCGGCACCGGCTCCTGCAGCACCGGGGGACCGGCGTCGACCTCGGCCTCGGCGAAGTGGACGGTCACCCCCGTGTAGCGGACGCCCCACGCGAGCGCGTCCTCGATCGAGTGCATGCCCGGGAAGCTGGGAAGCAGCGACGGGTGGAGGTTGACGACCCGGTCGGGGAAGGCGTCCAGGAAGGCCTCGGTGAGGATGCTCATCCACCCGGCGAGGACCACGAGCTCCGGGCCCGCCCCGCGGACGACCTCGGCGAGGTGCCGATCGCGGGACTCGCGGTCGGGATGGTCGTCCTTGCGCACGACGGCCGTGGGGATGCCGGCCGTCGCGGCCCGCTCGAGCGCGGCCGCGTCGGGGCTCGAGGCGACGACGAGGACGATTTCCGTCGCCTCGCGCTCGTCCGCGTGCAGCCGGTCGATCAGGGCCTGCAGGTTCGTCCCCGTCCCGGAGACCAGTACCGCGACCGGGTAGCGCTCAGCCGCCACGCACCAGCCCGCGCTCTCCCGGCTCGACCCGCCCCACGACGCGGGCGCCCGGGATCAGGGCGGCTGCCGGCCCCGCCGAAGCGGACGGCACGACCAGGCACATGCCGAGGCCCATGTTGAACGTCCGCCAGGCCTCCTCCTCCGGCACCCGGCCGGTCGCGAGCACGGCGCGGATGGCCGCCGGGACCTCCCAGGCGGCCGGGTCGACGACCGCCGCCAGCCCCTCGGGCAGTGCCCGGGGCAGGTTCTCCGGCAGGCCGCCGCCGGTGACGTGCGCGGCCGCGTGCACCGGCACCCTGGCGTCGGCGAGGCGAGCCAGGTCGCCGGGGTAGAGCCGGGTGGGCTCGAGGAGCAGGTCAGGGTCCGGCACGAGCGCGCCGGCGTCGACCAGGGCCCGGACCAGCGAGAAGCCGTTGGCGTGTAGGCCGGAGGAGGGGATGCCCACGATCGCGTCGCCGGCCTGCACGCGCTCGGGCCCCAGCGCCTCGTCGCGCTCCACGGCGCCGACCGCGAACCCGGCGAGGTCGAGGTCCCCGTCCGCCATCACGCCGGGGTGCTCGGCCGTCTCGCCGCCGAGCAGCGCGCAGCCGACCTCGCGGCAGGCGGCGGCGATGCCGCTCACGAGGGCGCCGGCCACGTCCGGGTCGAGCCGCCCGACCGCCAGGTAGTCGAGGAAGAAGAGCGGCCGGGCGCCGACGCAGGCGAGGTCGTTGACGCACATGGCGACCAGGTCCTGGCCGAGCCACTCGAGGCGTCCGAGCGACCTGGCCAGCGCGACCTTCGTCCCGACGCCGTCGGTGCAGGCGACCAGCAGCGGGTCGCGCATCCGGGGCATCGGGAAGGTGCCGGCGAAGCCCGTGGTGCCGCCGGCGACGAGGCCCGCGATCCGCTCGGTGTGGCGCCGGGCCGCGTCGAGGTCGACGCCGGCGTCCAGGTAGCTGAGCGCCGTCCTCCCGCCCTGCTCGCCCGCCGCCTCCGGCGAGGGCCCTATGCGCCGACCGCCTCGAAGCGCAGCTTCAGCGCCTCGCCGGGCACGGGGATGGGATAGTCGCCCGTGAAGCACGCGCGGCAGTAGCGGCCGGCCGGCCGCCCGAGCGCGCGCTGGAGGCCCGCCAGCGACAGGTACTCGAGCGACGTTGCCCCGACGGTCTCGGTGATGTCGTCGACGGTGGCGCCGGCTGCGATGAGCTCGTCCCGGTTGGCCATGTCGATGCCGTAGAAGCACGGCCAGGCGACCGGCGGGCTCGAGATGCGCAGGTGCACCTCGCTCGCCCCGGCATCCTCGAGCATCGCGACCATCTGCCGCATGGTCGTGCCGCGCACGATCGAGTCGTCGACCACAACCAGCCGCCGCCCCTCGATCACGGATCGGAGCGGGTTGAACTTGAGGCGCACGCCGGCCTGCCGCAGCTCCTGCTCGGGCTGGATGAAGCTGCGCCCGACGTAGCGGTTGCGCACGACGCCCTCGGCGTAGGGGATGCCGGACCCGTGGGCGAAGCCGATCGCCGCCGGCGTGCCGCTGTCCGGCAGCCCGATGACCAGGTCCGCGTCGGCCGGGCTCTCCTCGGCCAGCACCACGCCCATCGCCCGCCGCGCGTCCCACACGGCCTGGCCATCGAGGACGCTGTCCGGGCGGGCGAAGTAGATCGCCTCGAAGACGCACAGCTTGCCGCCCTCGGACGGGATGGCCTGGCGGGAGTCGAGCCCGTCCGGCGTGACGCGCACCGCCTCGCCGGGGTGGACCTCGCGGACGAACGTCGCGCCGATCTGGTCGAACGCGCACGTCTCAGACGCCACGCAGTAGCCGCCCGGCAGGGCGCCGATCACCAGCGGCCGCACGCCGTGGGCGTCGCGGAAGGCGACGAGCTCGCTCCCCGAGAGCGAGACCACCGAGAAGGCACCGACCAGCAGCGGCATGACCTCGCAGACGGCGTCGAGCAGCGTGCCGGGGGCGGCCTGGGCGATGAGCGCCGCGATCAGCTCGCTGTCGGTGGTGGCGGTGAGGAGCGCGCCGCCGCCGACCAGCCGCTCGCGCAGGCGGTCGGTGTTCGTGAGGTTGCCGTTGTGGCCGAGCGCGACGACGTCGGCTCCCCGCGTGACGACCACTGGCTGGGAGTTCTCCCACTTGTTCGAGCCGGTGGTCGAGTAGCGGACGTGGCCGATCGCGAGCGAGCCCGTGAGCGTCCTCAGCGCCGGCTCGTCGAAGACCTCCCCGACGAGCCCGAGCTCGCGCTGGACCGTCACCCGGCCCGCCTCCGCGACCGCGATCCCGGCGCTCTCCTGGCCCCGGTGCTGCATCGCGTGGAGGGCGAAGAAGGCCAGGCGCGACGTGTCCCGCCCGGGGGCGGCCACGCCGAACACGCCGCACTCCTCGCGCGGGTGGTCGTCCACGAGGTCGTGGGCCGGCGGCACGCGGCTCATGCGGCGAGGGCCTCCGGGATCGCGCGCTCCCAGGCTTCTGAGGCCTCGTCGAGGGCCAGCTCGGCCGTCCGTCCGCAGGCCCGCAGCACCAGCCGCTCGCCGCCGGCGGTCCCGATGCGGCGGAACGGCACGTCGCCGGCCAGCGCCCGAAGCGCCGCCTCGTCCTCGTCTCGCGCGCTCACGAGCACCCGCCCGGCCGACTCGCCGAACATCGCCACGTCGGCGCGCGGCGCGGGCGGCAGGTCCACCTCGGCGCCGACGCCGCCTGCGATGGCCGATTCGGCCAGCGCGACCGCCAGGCCGCCCGCGGCGACGTCGTGGGCCGCTTGCAGGAGGCCGGCGTCGGCCGAACGGGCCAGGAACTCGCAGAGCGCCGCCTCGGCCGCCAGGTCGGGCGGCTCCGGGCGGCCGCGCGGCTCGTCGAGCCACGCGGCGCCGTCCAGCCGGGGCTCGCCGCCGCCGGCCAGGAAGATCGCGTCGCCGGCCGCGCGAAGCGCGTGGCCGACGCTCATGGATGCGTCCTCCAGGACGCCCACCATGCCCACCACCGGCGTCGGGAAGATGATCCGCCCAGCGCTCTCATTGTAGAGCGACACGTTGCCCGAGACGACGGGGGTGCCGAGCGCCTCGCAGGCCTCCGCCATGCCGGCGATCACCTCCGCGAGCCGCCACCCGGTCGAGCCCTTCTCGGGGTTCGCGAAGTTCAGGCAGTTGGTGATGGCCACCGGGCGGGCCCCCACGCACGCGACGTTCCGCGCCGCCTCGCAGACCGCCGCGCGGCCGCCGCCGCGGGGATCGAGCTGGCAGTGGCGCTCCGCGCCGTCGGTGCCCAGGGCGATGGCCCGCACGCCGTCCGGCAGGCGCACCACGGCCGCGTCGCCGCCTGGGCGGCGGATCGTCTCGGCGCCGACCAGGTGGTCGTACTGCTCGTAGACCCAGCGGCGGCTGGCGAGCGCGGGCCGCGTGAGGGCCTCGCGCAGCGCGGCCCCGAGGTCCGCGGGCTCGGCGACCTCGGCGAGGTCGAGCGGCGCCGGCGGCTCGGCCGGGAGCATCGGCACCGCATAGACCGGCGCCTCGTCGGTGAGGAGCGCCGCCGGGATGTCGGCGACCACCTCGCCCCCGGCCCGCGCGACCAGGCGCCCGCCCTCGGTGACGCGGCCGACCGGCGTCGCGTCGAGGTCCCAGTGCGCGCACCGCGCGACCACCTCGCCGAGCCGCTCGGGCTCGACCTCGGCCAGCATCCGCTCCTGGCTCTCGCTGACCAGGATCTCGGCCGGCGCCATTCCCGTCTCGCGCAGCGGCACGAGGTCCAGGTCGATCTCGAGCCCGACGCCGCCCTTGCCGGCCATCTCGCTGGCGGCGCTCGTGAGGCCTGCGGCGCCGAGGTCCTGCAGCGCCGTGAGCAGGCCGCGCTCGGCGAGGTCGAGGCAGCAGTCCATGAGCTTGCGCTCCGTGAACGGGTCGCTGACCTGGACGGAGGGCCGCCGGTCCTCGTCGTCCGAGAGCTCGGTGGACGCCAGGACGCTCGCCCCGCCGATGCCGTCGCGGCCGGTGCGGTTGCCGATCAGGACGAGGTGGTTGCCGGGGCCCTGTGCGGCGGCCCGCAGCATGCGCCCGGCCGGGACCACGCCGACGCACATCGCGTTCACCAGGCACGAGTCCTCGTAGCAGTCCTCGAAGCCGACCTCCCCGCCGACCGTCGGCACGCCGATGCAGTTCCCGTAGTGCCCGATGCCGGCCACCACGCGCCGGAGGAGGAACCGGCTGCGGGCGCTCTCGAGCCGGCCGAAGCGCAGGGAGTCGAGCAGGGCGATCGGGCGGGCGCCCATGGCGAGGATGTCGCGGACGATGCCGCCTACACCGGTGGCCGCACCCTCGAAGGGCTCGACGGCCGAGGGGTGGTTGTGGCTCTCGATCTTGAAGACGACCGCCACCCCGTCACCGACGTCGATCGCGCCGGCGTTCTCGCCCGGGCCCTGGAGGATGCGCGGGCCGTCCGTTGGGAAGCGCCCGAGCAGCGGCCGGGAGTGCTTGTAGGCGCAGTGCTCGCTCCACATCAGGCTGAACATCACGAGCTCGGTGTCGTTCGGCTCGCGGCCGAGCAGCCGCGGGATGAGCGCGGCCTCGTCGTCGGTGAGCCCGAGGCGGCGGTGGAGCGGGACCTGGGCGGTGGTCACGCGGCCCCCGCCAGCGGCGCGATCAGCACCCGCCCGTCCACCGACCCGAGCAGCGGGTCGCACGCCTCCTCGGGGTGGGGCATCAGCCCGAGCACGTTACCCGCCCGGTTGGCGATGCCCGCGACGGCCTCCTGCGAGCCGTTCGGGTTGTCGCCGGCGTAGCGCAGGACGACCCGGCCCTCGGCGGGGTCGCCGAACCAGGCGCCGTCGTGGTGCTTGATCGGAACCGAGAGTCGCGCCCCCGCGGGCCGGCCGGCGGTCCACGGCGTCGCGGCGTCCTCCACCTCGAGCTCGACCTGCCGGCAGACGAAGGAGAGCGTGCGGTTCGCCCGCAGCACGCCCGGCAGGAGCCCCGCCTCGCAGAGGATCTGGAAGCCGTTGCAGACGCCCAGCACGAGACCCCCGGCCTCCGCGTGGGCGCGGACGGCGTCCATCACCGGCGCGCGGCTCGCGATCGCCCCGCAGCGCAGGTGGTCGCCGTAGGAGAAGCCGCCGGGCAGGAGCACGGACGCCGTCCCGGCCGGCAGCTCGCGGTCGCGGTGCCAGGCCCACGCGACGGTGCCCCCGGCCTCGGCCACGGCGCGCGCCGCGCTCGCGTGGTCGAGCGAGCCCGGGAAGCGGACGATGGCGACCACGCCGCCCGGTCCGTCAGCCCTCGACATCGACCTCGAAGTCCTCGATCAGCCGGTTCACGAGCAGCCGGTCGCACATCGCCCGCGCGCGGCCGACCGCGTCGTCGCCGTCAAGGAGCAGCTCGATGCGCTTGCCGACGCGCACGTCGCCCACGCCCTCGAAGCCGAGCCCGGCGAGGGCCCCCCGCACGGCTTGCCCCTGCGGGTCGAGGACCCCTGCCTTCGGCATGACGGTCACGATCACGCGTGTCACGCGCCGCACTCCCGCATCCAGGCCGCGAGCGGCCGGCCGGCGATGCGCTCGTACGCCTCGAGGTACCGAGCGCGCGTGCCCGCGACGACCTCCGGCGGCAGCTCGGGCGCCGGCGGGGTGTGGTCCCAGCCGCTCCCGTCGAGCCAGTCGCGCAGGTACTGCTTGTCGAACGAGGGCGGGCTCTGCCCGGGCGCGTACTCGGGCACGGGCCACATGCGCGAGGAGTCCGACGTCATCACCTCGTCGGCGAGCGTCAGCCGCCCGTCCCGGTCGCGGCCGAACTCGAACTTGGTGTCGGCGAGGATGATGCCGGCCTCGGCGCACCGCTCGGCGCCGCGCCGGTAGAGCGCGATCGAGATGCGCTCGAGCTCGGCCAGCGGCGCCCCGCCGACCAGCTCGGCCGCCTCGTCTCGCGTGATGTTCTCGTCGTGGCCCTCCTCGGCCTTCGTGGCCGGCGTGAAGATCGGCTCGGGGAGACGGTCGGCCTGGCGCAGCCCCTCGGGCAGGCGGTGGCCGGAGGTGGCGCCGGTCGCGACGTAGTCCCGCCAGCCGGACCCGGCCAGGTACCCGCGGACGACGCACTCGACCGGCAGCATCTCCAGGCGCCGCACGAGCATGGCGCGCCCGGCCTCGTCGGGGAGCCGCACGTCGGGCCCGGGGCGTCCGTCGACGAGGTGGTTGGGGACGATGTCCGCCGTGCGCTCCAGCCAGTAGACGGAGAGGGCGGTGAGGACGGCGCCCTTGTCCGGGATCAGCGTCGGCATCACGACGTCGTAGGCCGAGATCCGGTCGCTCGTCACCATGAGCAGCCGGTCCTCGCCCAGCAGGTGGACGTCCCGCACCTTCCCCGACCGGAGGGGCGTCCGGGCGTCGGCCGGCGAGCGCGTCGTCACAGCGCCGCCACCCGCTCCATCACCTCGTCGACGTGCCGCACGTACCAGCCGGGGTCGAGGAGGGCGGTCAGCTCCGCCTCCGTCATCACGGCTCGCACCTCGTCCTCCGCGAGAAGCTCCTTGGCGAGTTCGGTTCCTCGTTCCCAGCACCGCATGGCGGAGCGTTGGACGACGGCGTACGCCTCCTCCCGCGTGAGCCCGCGCTCCACCAAGGCGAGCAGCACGCGCTGAGAATAGACGAGGCCGAAGGACGACCCGAGCACCGTCGTCATCCGCTCCGGGTCGACGACGAGCCCCTCCACCAGCCGCCGCGTCGTGTCCAGCAGGTAGTCGAGCAGGATCGTGGAGTCCGGCAGGATCACCCGCTCGACCGAGGAGTGGGAGATGTCGCGCTCGTGCCACAGCGCGACGTCCTCGAGCGCGGCGACCGCATGCCCGCGGATCACCCGGGCCAGGCCGGAGACGCGCTCCGCCGTGATCGGGTTGCGCTTGTGGGGCATCGCCGAGCTGCCCTTCTGGCCCGCCGCGAAGGGCTCTTCGGCCTCGCGGACCTCCGTCCGCTGCAGGTGGCGCACCTCGGTGGCGAGGCGGTCCAGCGAGCTCGCCGCGACGGCCATCGCCGACACCAGCTCGGCGTGGCGGTCGCGCGCGACGACCTGCGTGGCGACCGGCTCGGCGTCGATGCCGAGCTCCGCCATCACCTCGGCCTCGAGCGCAGGGTCGAGCATCGCGTAGGTGCCGACCGCGCCGGACAGCTTGCCGACCGAGGCCCCGGCGACCGCGCGCCGCAGGCGCTCCTCGTTGCGCCGGCTCTCCATCGCGTGCCCGGCCAGCTTCAGCCCGAACGTCGTCGGCTCGGCGTGGACGCCGTGCGTGCGCCCGACGCACACCGTGTGGCGGTGCTCGAGCGCCCGCTCCCTGAGGACCCGGGTCAGGGCCGCTTGCCCGTCGACCAGGATGGCGCCGGCGTCGGCGATCGCAAGCGCGAGCCCCGTGTCCAGCACGTCCGACGACGTGAGCCCGTAGTGGACCCAGCGGGAGGCCGGCCCGACGTGCTCGGCGACGTCCGTCAGGAAGGCGACGACGTCGTGGTTGGTCGTCCGCTCGATCTCGCGCGTGCGCTCGACCGAGAACGCGGCGCGAGCCTCGATCGCGGCGAGGTCCTCCGGCGGGATCACGCCCCGCCCGGCCCACGCCCGGCACACCGCGAGCTCCACCCGCAGCCAGCGGCCGAGCTTCGCCTCCTCGGTCCAGAGGGCGACCATGCCTGGCCGGGAGTACCGCTCGATCATGCGGCGATGTCCCTGCGCATCTGGCGTCCCTCGAACCGGATGAGCTCGGCCGCGGCGTAGGCGTGCCCGCGCGCCCTGCCGACGTCGGGCCCGAGCGCGGCGACCGCGAGCACCCGGCCGCCCGCCGTCACCACGCGACCCTCGGCGTCGCGGGCGGTGCCGGCGTGGAAGACGTGGGCGCCGGTGGCCTCGGCCGCCTCGAGGCCGTGGACGACGTCGCCCGTGCGCGGCGCGGCGGGGTAGCCCTCGGTCGCCTGCACGACGGCGACGCACGCCCCTCGCGCGACGCGCACCGGCCCGTCCTCGACGCGCCCCGCCGCCGCGGCGGCCAGGAGCTCGGGCAGCTCGCCGTCGACGAGGCGCGGAAGCAGCGCCTGCGTCTCCGGGTCGCCGAAGCGCACGTTGAACTCGAGCACCCGGGGCCCGTCCGCGGTCATCATCAGCCCGGCGTAGAGCACGCCGCGGAACGGCGTCCCCCGGCGGGCCATCTCGGCGACCACCGGGCGGTGGACGGCGTCGACCAGGCGCGCGGCCAGTTCGTCGGTGACGTCGGCGACCGGCGACACGGAGCCCATGCCGCCGGTGTTGGGCCCGGTGTTGCCCTCGCCGATCGGCTTGTAGTCGCGAGCTGCCGGCAGCCACGCCACCCGCTCTCCGTCGGCGATCCCGAGCAGCGACACCTCGGGCCCCGCGAGGCCCTCCTCGACCACGACCGCGTTGCCGGCCGCCCCGAAGGAGCGCTCGACCAGGCAGGCCTCGAGCGCCTCGCGGGCCTCGGCGACGCCGGTTGCGACGACGACCCCCTTGCCGGCGGCCAGGCCATCGGCCTTCACCGCCACCGGCGTGCCGAGCAGGGCAACGGCCGCGAGCCCCTCCTCTACGCTGCGGACGGTCTGGGCCCGCGCGG